>NZ_AZSV01000062.1:0-27069 GCF_000582595.1 Pseudomonas sp. BAY1663 | reverse complement strand
GCACGGTTCTTCTGCGCGGTGCTGGCACGCGCGAGCACCCGCGAGGCCTCGCGCGCGGCGCGGCCCAGGCGGGTCATGTAGTCGAGCACGGACTCGGTCATGGTCTTGCTGGCCTGACTGAAGGGAAAGCGGCTGATTATAGCCACCCCGGCTGCCCGCGCACAGCGGCGCCGGGCGAAAGGACGACGAATCCCCGCCACGCATCGGCACGGGCGCCGTTCGTGCCGCCGCGACCAGGGCGGACGACGCTATCATCGCCCGACGAAACCCATGGTCCCGTGGCCAGGTCGAAAGGCCGTCCCGACTCAAGGAATGCCGAATGAGCCAATGGCTCGACACCCTCACCCAGTGGCTCGCCGCCCATCCGCAATGGCTGGGCCTGGCCCTGCTCGCGGTAGCCTGCATGGAGTGCCTGGCCGTGGTCGGCCTGCTCGTTCCCGGTACCGTCCTGATCTTCGCCATCGCCGTGCTGGCCGGCAGCGGCGTGCTGAGCCTCGGCGAAACGCTGGTGCTGGGCTTCATCGGCGGGCTGACCGGCGACCTGCTGTCCTACGCCCTCGGCCGCCGTTATCACCAGGGTATCCGCAGCCTGCGCGGCCTGCGCGACCATCCCGAATGGCTGCTGCGCGCCGAGCACTATTTCCAGCGCTATGGCGTCGCCAGCCTGCTGGTGGGGCGTTTCATCGGCCCGTTGCGGCCCATGCTGCCGATGACCGCCGGCATGCTCGACATGCCCTTCGGACGCTTCCTGCTGGTCAGCCTGTGCGCCGCGGTCGGCTGGTCGATGGCCTACCTGTTGCCCGGCTGGAGCGCCGGCGCCGCCTGGCGGCTGCCACTGGCCGAAGGCTTCTGGAGCGAGGCGGCAATGGTCATCGGGGCGTTGCTGGCACTGGTCACGGCAACGGTGCTCGGCAGTCTGCGGCAATTGCGCTGGGTCAGCGCGCTGTCAGCCGGGCTGAGCCTGGCGATCCTGCTCGGGCTGTTCCTCGGCTGGCCGCACCTGAAGGAACTCGACGAGGGCCTGCTCGCGGTCATCCAGGGCGAGCGCAGCGCGCTGCTCGGCCGGCTGATGGTGGTCGTCACCCGCGCCGGTGACTTCCACACCCAGTTGTGGGCCGGGGTGCTGCTCGGTGCGCTGTTGCTGCTGTCGCGACAGTGGCGCGCGGCGCTGTTCGCCATCCTCACCCTGCTCGGCACCGCGCTGGCCAACGGCGCGCTGAAGGCGGCGTTCGCCCGTGTCCGCCCCGAGGTGCTGATGGAGCCGCTGAGCAGCTACAGCTTCCCCAGCGGGCACAGCTCGGCGGCCTTCGCCTTCTTCCTCACCCTCGGCGTGCTCGCCGGCCGCGGCCAGCCGCCGCGCCTGCGCCTGGCCTGGCTGTTGCTGGCCTGCCTGCCGGCAACCGCCATCGCCCTCTCGCGGGTCTACCTGGGCGTGCACTGGGCCACCGACGTCACCGCCGGCGCGCTGCTCGCCGCCGGCATCTGCGCGGCCAGCCTGACCCTGGTGCAATGGCGCAGCCCGCTGGCGGCACTGTCGCCCAGGGTGTGGTGGCTGGTCCTGCCGGCCTGCCTCGGCCTGCTCGGCGCGTTCAGCATCTGGGCATTACCGACGGCGATGCAGATGTATCGCTATCAGTAAATCTGGCGCGTCATGGATGCGACCGGGGGTTCGCGAGTAGGTTGGCGCTGAGCGCAGCGAAGCCCAATAGGGATCGGATCGGCATGGACATGTTGGGCTTCGTCGCTGCGCGCCCCGACCCAACCTACGCGCTCGTACGAAACGCCAACAGACCCTAACCCTCCTGCAACCGCTCGAGCAGGATCTGGATCTGCTCCAGCTGCAGCTCCGGCTCATCCAGCCCCAGCAATTCGATCTTCTGCTCGGCCTCGAACGGCAACAGATAGGCCAATTGGCTGGCCAGCGCCCGCTGCCCAGTGGCCGACCGCCCCATGCCGAGGCTCTCGACCATCGGATGCTGGCCGAGCGCTTCGAGCAACACCGCAAGATCGGCATGCTGTCCGGTCAGCGGCCGCTCGGCGAGTTCGGCGCGCCAGTTCACCTGGGCCACGGTCAACTGGTCGTGCAGCACCTCGAACGACTGCACGTCGAAACGCCGCCCGCCTTCGACGCGGATGCCGAGCAGGCCATTGGACAACTGCTGCCAGTCGCGGATCAGCGCCTCGCAACCGACAGCGGCGAACGCCGTCGGCGCCGCGCCGACCTCGCGGCCCTCGAGGATGCGCACCACGCCGAAGCCATGCCCGGCCTTCAGGCACTGGCTGACCATGTCCAGGTAGCGCGCCTCGAAGATCTGCAGGTCGAGGATGCAGCCGGGAAACAGCACGGTATCCAGCGGAAACAACGGCAATCTCATGCAAGCTCCATCACAGCAACAGGGCTACGGCCAGCGGCAGCAGCACCGCGGTCATCACCCCCATCAGGCTCATGGCCAGCGCCGCGAAGGCACCGCACTCGTCGCTTTCCTGCAGCGCCTGCGCGGTGCCCACGGCGTGGGCGGTCAGGCCCAGGGCAATACCGCGGGCCGCAGGATGCTGAACCCCGAAACGGCGCAACAGTTCCGGACCGAGAATCGCCCCGAGCACGCCGGTGATCATCACGAACACCGCTGCCAGCGCCACCACGCCGCCGATCTGCTCGGCCACCAGCATGGCGATCGGCGAGGTCACCGACTTCGGCGCCAGCGTCATCAGGATCATCTCGTCGGCGCCGAACGCCCAGGCCAGCGCCATGCCCAGCGCGGTGGCGAAGGTCCCGGCGACCAGCAGGGTGATCACGATCGGCCCGAACAGCTCGCGGATACGCCGCAGGTTCAGGTACAGCGGCACCGCCAGCGCTACCGTGGCCGGTCCCAGCAGGATCGTCAGCCATTGCGCGCTGATGCGGTATTCCGCGTAGTCGAGGCCGCAGAGCAGCAACACGCCGACGATCAGCGTCATCGACACCAGCACCGGCTGCAGGAACACCCAGCGGGTCTTCTCGTAGGCCGCATAGGCCAGCTGGAAGATCACCAGGGTGATGCCCACGCCGAACAGCGGGTGATGGATCAGCGCCTGCCAGGCCGCGTGCCAGTGCAATTGCATCATGCGCGCTCCTGGCGGCGCTGCTTGCGCCCGATCAACAGCTGCATCAGCCAACCGGTGAAGACCAGCGAGACCAGCAGCGAAATCACCAATACTCCGACGATCGCCCAGAAATCGGCGAGGATCTCCTCGGTATAGGCCATCACACCCACCGCCGGCGGCACCAGCAGCAACGGCAGGTAACGCAGCAAGCTGCTCGCCGCCAGTTGCAGCGACTCGCTGGCCCGGCCACGTGCCAGCAGCCCGGCGAACAGCAGCACCAGCCCGATGATCGGCCCCGGCAGCATGGGCAGGAACAGCACGTTGAGCACGGTGCCGAGCAGCTGGAACACGACCAGCCAGGTCAGGCCTCTAAGCAGCATGGGGAGCCTCCGGCAAATGTCCGCCAGTATAAGCCGCAACGCCGGCAGACGCCCGCGCCGCGCTATGGCGGGTCATTCGCGCCGCCGATGCTGCTTGCCCCGATGCGCGCTGCACGCTGATCTAGGTCGCAGCCCCAACGCCAATCACAAGAAAAACCCCGGAGGCCGCATGCCACAAGTACCCGTCGCACAGCTCAAGGACCATATCGGCAAGGAGCTGGGCCGCTCCGCCTGGTTCACCATCGACCAGCAACGCGTCGACCAGTTCGCCGACTGCACCGGCGACCACCAGTTCATCCACGTCGACCCCGAGAAAGCCGCGCAGACGCCGTTCGGCGGCACCATCGCCCACGGTTTCCTCTCGCTGTCGCTGATGCCGATGCTGATGGGCGATCTGCTGGTGGTCCCCGAGGGCACCCGGATGGGCGTCAACTACGGCCTCGACAGCCTGCGCTTCATCCAGCCGGTACGCGTCGGCTCGCGGGTGCGCCTGGCGCTGACGCTGCTCGACGCCTACGAGAAGAATCCCGGCCAGTGGCTGCTCAAGCGCGCGCCGAGATGGAGATCGAGGGCTCGGAAAAACCCGCCTACATCGCCGAAACCCTGGCGCTGTGCATTCTCTGAGCTGCGCGCGAATGTCGCAGCCCGCCGCGTTTGCGGCATACTGCGGACATCCTGCCTGAGCGGATGCCCGCATGCGTCGCCTTCTCCCGCTACTGCTGACCTGCCTGCTCGCCGCCTGCGGCGAGGGCGAACCCCTCACCCCGCCGAATGCCGTACTGCCCGATGGCGGGCGCTACCGCGGCGAGGTGGTCGATGGCCTGCTGCAGGGCAGCGGCCGCATCGACTACCCCAATGGCAGCTACTACCTCGGGCAATTCAAGGATGGCCAGTGGCACGGCCTGGGCAGCTGGTCCGGCGCCAATGGCGACCGTTACGAGGGCGAGTTCAGGCACGGCCTGTTCGACGGCCTCGGCCGCTTCAGCTATGCCGAAGGCGGTGTCTACGAAGGGCAATTCCAGCGCGGCAGCATGCATGGTCATGGGCGCTTCAGCCAGGACGGCACGGTCTACGAGGGCGAATTCCGCGACAACCTCTATCACGGCCAGGGCAGCCTGGAATATGCCGACGGCCTGCGCCACCAGGGGCTCTTCAGCAAGGGCCAGCCGCAGGGCCCCGGCACCCGCAGCGACACCGACGGCCAGTTCGCCGGGGACTTCCGCGACGGCAGCCTGAACGGCGAAGGCAGCTACCTGGCCAGCAGCGGCGAGCGCTACAGCGGCCAGTTCGAGCATGACCAGTTCCACGGCCAGGGCCGCTACGAGGACACCCAAGGCAACGTCTGGAGCGGCACCTTCGAGCACGGCGAGCTGAACGGCACCGGCAGCCACCTCGCCAGCGACGGCAGCCGCTATGCCGGCCAGTTCCAGCACTGGCGCTACCATGGCCAGGGCCGCCTCGACCGTCCGGACGGCAGCTTCTACACCGGCGGCTTCCGCCAGGGCCGCTTCGCCGGTGAAGGCGTGCTGACGCTCGCCGACGGCAGCCGGCAGCGCGGCGTCTGGCGCAACGACCGACGTATCCGCGACGAACAGGGCCGGGCGCTGCCGGACCCGCTGGAACTCGCCCTGCTCGACCAGGGGCGGCTGCTCGACGAGGCCATCGCCGCCCTGCCCGCCTCTACCGCGGCGGCGGAGCTCTACTCGCTGACCGTCGCCGGCGACGGCCGCCAGAGTGTGTTCCTGCGCGAAACCGACTACGTGCAGCGCCTGCTCGGCGAGCGCTTCGCCGCCCACGGGCAGCTCAGCCTGGCCAACCACCGCGACCACCTCAGCGACCGGCCGCTGGCCACCCGCGAGAACCTGGCGCGGGCGATCCGCGCACTGGCCGAACGCAGCGGCGAGGAAGACCTGATCTTCCTCTACCTCACCAGCCATGGCTCGGCGGATCACCAACTGGTGCTCGAGCAACCGCGCCTGAGCCTCGACGACCTTTCCGCGCAGGACCTCGCGCAGTTGCTGGAGCCGCTCGCGGCCCGCGATACGCTGGTGGTGATTTCCGCCTGCTATTCGGGCGGCTTCATCGAACCGCTGAAGAGCCCGCGCACCCTGGTGATGACCGCCGCGCGCGCCGACCGGGTGTCCTTCGGCTGCTCGGAGGAAAGCGACTTCACCTATTTCGGCCGCGCGCTGTTCGCCGAGGCGCTGCAGGAGACCGACGATATCGTGCAGGCCTTCACGCTGGCGAAGGCCAAGGTTGCCGAACGCGAGCGCGCCGACGACTATCAGGCTTCGGAACCGCAGATATGGGCGCCCGAAACGGTTGTCGAACGCTGGCGGCACGTTCAGCGGCAGCGAACCGCGACCACTCAATGATCGCCACAGGAGCGAAAGCATGTATCTGACGCCACAGCGTATTCTGCTTGCCGGCGCCACCGGACTGGCTGGCGAGCACCTGCTCGATCGCCTGCTCAACGAGCCCACCGTCGAGCGCGTGCTGGCGCCCACGCGCAAGCCGCTGGCCGCCCACCCGCGCCTGGAAAACCCGGTCGGCGAACTGCGCGCCTTGCTGCCGCAGCTGTCCGGCGAGATCGACACCGCCTACTGCTGCCTCGGCAGCACGCGCAAGCAGGCCGGCAGCGACGACGCCTTTCGCGCCATCGACCATGACCTGGTGGTGGCCTTCGCCCGCCGCGCCCGCGAGCTGGGCGCGCGCCACCTGCTGGTGATCAGCTCGCTGGGCGCCGACCCGGACAGTTCGATCTTCTATTGTCGGGTGAAGGGCGAGATGGAAGCGGCGCTGCAGCAACAGGACTGGCCGCAACTGACCATCGCCCGCCCCTCGCAGCTGCTCGGCCCGCGCCTGGAGCTGCGCCTGGCCGAGCGCATCGCCGCGCCGCTGTCGCAGTTGCTGCCGGGCAAATACCACGGCATCGAGGCCTGCACCCTGGCCCGCGCGCTCTGGCGCCTGGCGCTGGAGGAAGGCGACGGCGTGCGGATCGTCGAATCGGATGAATTGAGGAAGCTGGGGAAGTAGGCTTCGGGCTTCAAGCTTCAAGCTTCAAGCTTCAAGCTTCAAGCTTCAAGCCTTCGGCAGCGGCGTAGGGTGGATGTCGCTTTTTACATCCACCTTGACCCCGCCCGGTGGATCGGTGAAGCGTGATCCACCCTACGACCTCGCCAGGCTTTTTCTTGCAGCTTATGGCTCGCCGCTTGCAGCTGCTCTTTCAGACCTTGATGAAATGCTCGCGGTAGTACCGCAGCTCGGCGATGGAATCACGGATGTCGTCGAGGGCCAGGTGCGTGCCGCTCTTCTTGAAACCGCCCATGATCTGCGGCGCCCAGCGTGCCGCGAGTTCCTTGAGCGTCGAGACGTCCAGGTTGCGGTAGTGGAAATAGGCTTCCAGCGCCGGCATCTGCCGATAGAGGAAGCGGCGGTCCTGGCAGATGCTGTTGCCGCAGATCGGCGACTTGCCCTTGGGCACCCACTGCTCGAGGAACGCCAGGGTCAGCTGTTCCGCCTCGGCAGTCGAGATCAGGCTCTTGCGCACGCGCTGGGTCAGGCCGGAACCGCCGTGCTGGCGGGTGTTCCACTCGTCCATGCGGGCCAGCACCTCGTCGCTCTGGTGCACCGCGATGACCGGACCTTCGGCCAGCACGTTGAGCTGGCTGTCGGTGACGATGGTGGCCATTTCGATGATGACGTCGTTGTCCGGGTCCAGCCCGGTCATTTCCAGGTCGATCCAGATGAGGTTCTGCGGGTTCTGCATGGGAGGCTCCTTGGCTGTGCCGCGCAGTTTAGCCGCTTGCACCGGAGCCGTCAGGTGCCGTGCCGCCGGGATACCAGACCAGCAACCGCGAGTGTCGCCAGTCGTCCAGCGGCAGGATTTGCGCCGGCTCGACACCCGGCACCGCGAAGCTGTTGCTGATCAGCAATGCGCCGGGGCGCATCTCGTTCCGCGCCTTCTGCCACAGCGCCGGCATCGGCGCCGGCGAGAGGAAGCAGTAGACCACCTGGTAGTCGCCCAGGTCGACCCGCCACAGGCTGCGCAGGCGGATGCTGCAGTTGGGCTGGCGCAGGCAGCGCAACCAGGACAGGGCGAAAGGCAGCGGTGCGGTTTCCACCCCGACGAATTGCCCCGCGGGATGCGCGCGCGCCAGCCGCAGCAAGGTACCGGCCAGCCCGCAACCCAGGTCGATGAAGCGAAAACCGGCCGGCAACGTCGCCAGCCGGGCCTGCAGCTGCCGCTCCGCCGCGGCGCCGCTCAGATACAGCGGCACCCGCTCGCCGAAGGCATTCCAGTTGAGCAGCAGCAACAGGGCGAAGGCGCCGAGCGGCAGCCAGCCCGGGACATGCTGGCCGTGCAGCAGCACCAGCCCCGGCACGAAGGCCAGGTTGATCGGCAGCCACCACGGCGAAAGCCCCAGGCGCTGGCCCAGCCATGCGGCGACACCGCCTTGCAGCAACGCCGCGCCCAGAAGCCCGGGGCGGATGTCCCAGCGGGCGAGCCCTAGCAACAGCAGCCAGACGAGCGCCACGGCCAGCAACTGCGCCAGCAGCGCACGCAGGATCGGTAGACGCGCAGGGGCAATGGCGGGCATGGCAGCATCGATCGCGGAAGGGACCGCCAGTCTACCCGCCGGCGCACGCGCCAGACAGGGCATCGACGTGGGCATGCTAGACTCGCCGCCCATCATCAGCTGAAAGCCCGCATTCATGGCCAAACGCCAACTCAACCGCCGGCAGAGCTGGCGCATCGAGAAGATCCAGGAAGAGCGTGCGGCCCGCGCCGCGCGGCGCGAATCCCGCGTTCTCGAAGAGCTCGAAGGCGGCGATCTCGGCCCCGAGCAGACCGGCCTGGTCATCGCGCACTTCGGCGTGCAGGTCGAAGTCGAGGCACTCGAGGGCGAGCAGGCCGGCCAGGTGTCTCGCTGCCACTTGCGTGCCAACCTGCCGGCGCTGGTCACCGGCGATCGCGTGGTCTGGCGCCCCGGCAACCAGGGCATCGGCGTCATCGTCGCGCAGTTGCCGCGGCAGTCGGAACTCTGCCGGCCGGACATGCGTGGCCAGCTCAAGCCGGTGGCGGCCAACGTCGACCTGATCGTGATCGTCTTCGCGCCGCTGCCCGAACCACACGCCAATCTGATCGACCGCTACCTGATCGCCGCCGAACACGCCGGCATCGCGCCACTCTTGCTGCTGAACAAGGCCGACCTGATCGACCAGCACAACGAGGCGGCGCTGAACCGCCTGCTGGACGTCTATCGCCAGCTGGATTACCCGCTGCTGGAAGTCTCGGCCCACGGCGGCGGCGGCATGGAAGACCTGAAGGCGCGTCTCGATGAGCACGTCAGCGTCTTCGTCGGGCAGTCCGGGGTGGGCAAATCCTCGCTGGTGAACAGCCTTTTGCCGGGGGTCGATACGCGGGTCGGCGCGCTGTCAGAAATGACCGGCAAGGGCACCCACACCACCACCACCGCGCGGCTGTTCCATTTCCCCGGCGGCGGCGAGCTGATCGACTCCCCCGGCATCCGCGAGTTCGGCCTCGGCCATGTCAGCCGGGCCGACGTGGAGGCGGGCTTCATCGAATTCCAGGCGCTGCTCGGGCACTGCCGCTTCCGCGACTGCAAGCACGACCGCGAACCGGGCTGCGCGCTGCTCAAGGCCCTGGAGGAAGGTCGCATCCAGCCACAGCGGATGGCCAGCTACCGGCACATACTCAGCAGCCTGCCGGAGCCGGACTACTGACGCGCAGCCCCCGCAGCAGGCTTGCCGGGCTGGCTGAAATCGAGCACGCCATCCTCGAAGATGTTCAACCGTTCGCGCAACTGCGCGGGCTGTAGCGGCTCGGCCGCCGGCACCGAACCGTTCTCCGGCGGGTCGTGTGCATCGGATTGCTCGCCCTCGATCGAGCGCTGCGCCTTCTTGGTCAGGACCAGGATGTCGATGCGCCGATTGACCGGGTTGAACGGGTCCTTGCGATCGAACAGCGCGGAAGAGGCGTAGCCCACCACGCGGGCGATCTGCTCCTGCGGATAGCCACCGCCGACCAGCGTGCGGCGGGCCGCATTGGCACGGCTGGCCGAGAGCTCCCAGTTGCCGAAGTCGCTGCGCCCCGAATACGGCTTGGCATCGGTATGCCCGCTGATGCTGATCTTGTTCGGCACCGCGGCGATGGTATCGACCAGGGCCAGCAGGATGTCCTCGAAATAGGGCTGCAACTGGGCGCTGCCGAGGGCGAACATCGGTCGGTTCTCGGCATCCATGATCTGGATGCGCAGCCCGTCCTGGGTGATCTCGAACAGAATCTGGTCCTTGAAGCGCTTCAGCTGCGGATTCTCGTCGACCTTGTTCTGCAGTTCCTGCAGCAGCAGTTCGAGGCGTTCGCGCTCCAGTTGCTCGGCTAAGGTCTCCACCTGGTCGGCGGAGATCTGCGCTTCACTCTGCGCTGGCTCGAGTTCGGAGTTGAGGGTGCGCTCCGGCGAAGGTGTCGGCGTGCCGCCCAGGTCGATGGCATGCGGGCTGGCACTCTCGGTGAAACCGATCGGGTCCTGGAAATAGCCGGAGATGAGCCGTTTCTGTTCCGGCGTAGCCGAGCTCATCAGCCACATCACCAGGAAGAACGCCATCATCGCCGTGGCGAAGTCGGCGAAGGCAATCTTCCAGGCGCCGCCGTGATGGCCGCCGGCGGTTTTCTTGACGCGTTTAACGATGATCGGTTGGGTGTTGTCCATGGCGGGCCTTTAGCTGCCTCGCATGGCTTGCTCGAGCTCGGTGAAGCTCGGCCGATGCGCCGGATACAGGACCTTGCGACCGAACTCGACGGCCAGCGACGGCGGCATGCCCGAGGCCGAAGCCACCAGAGTCGCCTTGATCGCTTCGTACAGGTTCAGTTCTTCCTTGGCATCGTGCTCCAGCGCCGCCGACAGCGGGCCGAAGAAGCCATAGGAAGCGAGGATGCCGAGGAAGGTACCGACCAGCGCCGAACCGACCTTGTAGCCGATCATGGCGTTGTCCGCCTCGGCCAGGATCGACATGGTGATCACGATGCCCAATACCGCCGCGACGATACCCATCGCCGGCAGGCCGTCGGCAACCTTCGCCACCGCATGGGAGGGGTGCTCGAGTTCCTCCTTGAGGCTGGCCAGTTCCATGTCGAACAGCCCTTCCAGCTCGTGCGGCGCCATGTTGCCGGAGGACATGATGCGCAGATAATCGCAGGTGAAGGCGGTCATCCGCTCATCCTGCAGGACGCCGGGGTACTTGCTGAACAGCGGGCTGGCGGCCGGATCCTCGAGATCCGCCTCGATCGCCATCATGCCTTCGCGGCGGCTCTTGTTGAGGATGGCGTAGAGCAGGCCGAGCACTTCCAGATAGTAGGCATGGGTGAAGCGCGTGCTGAACATCTTCAGCGCCTTCTTGAACACCAGCATGGTCGTGCTCGCCGGGTTGGCCTGCAGGAAACCACCGAGCGCCGCGCCACCGATGATCATGATCTCGAAGGGATGAATGAGCGCGCCGAGCTTGCCGCCGGACAGCACGAAGCCACCGAGGACGCTGGCGAACACGACGATGATGCCAATGATTTTTACCATAGGGGGTACGTCTGAAACCTGCTCACGAGTCGCCTGGACGCCAGACAGCAACGCCCGGCATAACCGCGCGACGACGTGGCGAAGGGGCGTATTGGAAGAATTGTTCTGGTTATCGGAACTTTTGCGCCAGACTAAAGGCCATCCCGATGAAAAGCTAGTTCGGCCATGACCACACTCTCTCAGCTGCCTCGCACACTCCCCGCCTGGATCAAGGCACTCGACGATGTTCGCCTCCCCGCTTTCGCGGACGTTCATGCCAAGGTGCGCCTGGCCTTGCGGGACAGCGGCATGTCGATGCGCCAGATCGCCGAGATCATCCAGACCAGCCCGGTGCTGGCGCTGCGCTTCATTCAGGAAGCCAACCGCGGGATCGGCGATGGCCAACCGGCGGAAAGCCTGGAGGTCGCGCTCAGCCGCATCGGCCTGCAGCGTGCGGAAACGCTGCTGAGCCGCATCCCGGCCAGCGAAGCCCGGGATATTCCCCTGCCGCTGCGGCAGATGGTGCTGATCAGCCGCCATGCCAGCCAGCAGGCCAATGGCCTGTTCGGCGCCCGCCTCGCCCGCCTGTGGCAGGACATCCACTGGGGCAGCCTGCTGTTCCTTGCGCCGACCTGGGCCCTGGTTTGCGCCTATCCGCAGCTGCTGGAAAGCTGGGAACAGAGGGTGCTGGTCAAGGGCGAGCCAGCCAGCCGCGTCGAGCGCGAGCTGCTCGGGGTGCCGCTGCTGGAACTGTGCCTGAAGCTGGCCGAGCACTGGCACCTGCCGGACTGGATCGTCCAGGGCTACCGCCTGCTCGGCGGCAACCGGCGCATGCTGATCAAGGCCCTGCACATCGCCCGTGACAACGCGCATCCCCTGCATCAGCAGCAAATGCTCGACGCCGACCCGGACCTGCGCCGCTGGCTGACGCTGCCAAGCAACACCATCGTCCTGGCCAACGGCCTGGCACTGTCTTCGCACCACAGCTGGGGCGGCGTGCACAGCCTGCGCTGGCAGCGCCTGGCCGGGTTGTACCTGCAGCTGCCGCTGGACGAGCTGCAACAGCTGGTGCACCAGCAGGCGGTGATCAGCGCCCGTCAGTTCGGCCGCACCGACCTCTGGCACCCCGCCCAGGGCCTGCTATGGCCGACCGACAGCCGCTTCCAGAGCCTGCGCGAGGCGCCCACGCCCAGCACCCAGGACCTTGCCCGGTGGCGCGAGCACTGCCGGCAGCTGCTGACCGAGCCGACGCCCTTCAGCAACGTGCTGCAACTCACCGCCAGCGCCAGCCAGGCCTTCGCCTGCGGCGGCATGCAGCGCGTGCTGGTGATGCTGGTCGATCGCAAGCAGAACCGCCTGGTGACCCAGCAGTGCATCGGCCTCGCCAGCGAAGCCTCACGCCTGACGCTGGCGCCGGAGCAGAGCCAGGTCCTGCGCCGGCTGCTGGAAAAACCCGCCCAGCTGCGCCTGCAACCAGCCAACATGGCCCAGTTCTCCGCCCTGCTGCCCGGCGCGCTGAAAGCCCTGTTCGCCGGCGAGCACCTGCTGCTGCGCTCAGTGGGCATCGACAGCCGCGTGCTGATGCTGGTGATCGCCGACCAGGGTGGGTCCGCTTTCAGCGAGACCACGCTGCAGACGTTCACCAAGACGGCGCAGTGCCTCGAGCGCGCGCTGGGCAACTTCAGCCGGCGCGAGAGCTAGCCTCGCCGGGTGCAGGGCACGGGCTGCGTCCTTGCCTTGCACTTCGCCCGTTGGGCTTCGGCGCTGCGTGCCCCAACCCAATCTACAGGCTAAATGCGTTACCTAATGTCTCCCGACAGCAGACACAGCGCAGCCCAACGCACGCACGGACTCGCGCCGGAACCGGCACATGCCTGACGGGCGCAGCCCGCCCTACGGCACGTCGCGGGCTTATCGATTACGGCGAAACGCCGACAGACCCTGTGCCTTTTTTTCGCTAGACTTCGCCCCTTGAACGACTTGCCGAGGCCCGCCGTGTCCGCCTTTTCCAACCTGCCGCTGGTGATCGAGCCCGCCGACCTGGCCGCGCGCCTGGAGGCCCCCGAACTGATCCTGGTCGATCTGACCAGTGCTGCCCGCTACGCCGAAGGACACCTGCCCGGCGCGCACTTCGTCGATCCCAAGCAAACCCAGCGCGGCCAACCGCCTGCGCCCGGGCTGGCTCCCGAACCGGCACAGCTGCAGGCCCTGTTCGGCGCCCTGGGCCATCGCCCCGAGGCGGTCTACGTGGTCTACGACGACGAGGGTGGCGGCTGGGCCGGACGTTTCATCTGGCTGCTCGACGTGATCGGCCATCACCGCTACCACTACCTCAATGGCGGCCTGCATGCCTGGCTGGCCGAACAGCGGCCGCTGACCCGGCAGGTGCCGAGCGCCGGCAGCGCGCCGGTCGAACTGCAACTGGACGACGCGCCCACGGCGACCCGCGCCTACATCGAAAGCCGCCTCGGTGCCGACGACCTGGTGATCTGGGACGCCCGCTCCCCCGCCGAGTACCGTGGCGAAAAGTGCTTCTCCGCTCGCGGCGGGCACATTCCCGGCGCGATCAACTTCGAGTGGACCGCCGCCATGGACCCCGCACGCGCCCTGCGCATCCGCGAGGACATCGCCGAACGGCTGCAGGCCCTGGGCATCGTGCCGGAGAAGGAAATCATCACCCACTGCCAGACCCACCACCGCTCTGGCCTCACCTACCTGCTGGCCAAGGCGCTGGGCTACCCCCCGGGTCAAGGGCTACGCCGGCTCCTGGGGCGAGTGGGGCAACCTGCCCGATACGCCGGTCCAGCAATGAAAAGGTCATCCATGAAAGATCGTCTGTTCGTCATCAGCCAGTACCTGCTGCCGCATCACCTTGTTTCGCGCCTGGCCGGTTGCCTGGCCGAGTGCCGCCTGCCCTGGGTGAAGAACACCTTCATCAAGTGGTTCGTCCGCCACTTCCAGGTCGACATGCGCGAGGCACAGGTCGAAGAGCCGACCGCCTACGAGCATTTCAATGCCTTCTTCACCCGCGCCCTGAAGGATGACGCCCGGCCGCTGGATCCCACCCCCGGCGCGATCCTCAACCCTTGCGACGGCGCCATCAGCCAGCTCGGCAGGATCGAGCAGGGCCGCATCTTCCAGGCCAAGGGCCACAGCTTCAGCGCCACGGAACTGCTCGGCGGCGATCACCAGCGCGCCGCGCCGTTCATGGGCGGCGCCTTCGCCACGGTCTACCTCTCGCCCAAGGACTACCACCGCGTGCACATGCCGGTCAGCGGCACCCTGCGCGAGATGGTCTACGTGCCGGGACGGATCTTCTCGGTCAACACCGTCACCGCCCAGGGCGTGCCGGAACTGTTCGCGCGCAACGAGCGCGTGGTCTGCCTGTTCGACACCGAGCACGGGCCGATGGCGATGGTGCTGGTCGGCGCGATGATCGTCGCCAGCATCGAAACCGTCTGGGCCGGCCTGGTGACACCGCCCAAGCGCAGCCTCAAGTCCTTCCGCTACGACGAAGCCGCACGCGCGCCCATTCACCTGGAGAAAGGCGCCGAGATGGGCCGCTTCAAGCTGGGCTCCACCATCGTCCTGCTGTTCGGCCCCGATCAGGTGCGCTGGGCCGAACAGCTCGGCCCGCTGAGCCCGGTATGCATGGGCGAAGCCCTGGGGCAGGCGCAGGAGCCCGCGACCCCGACCTGAGAACCGCCTGCCAGATTCGGGCGGAGCGCGACGACAATCACATTCGCGACGCCATTCGGTGGCCGACTGCTACCGAATGTCGGGTAATAGCATTGAGCTATCATTCAGTCCTGCCCATGCCGGCAGATATTGATAGAGTTCACATTACCCCTGCCCTGAGACGTCGCGGAGCCCACCCGTTTTGGATAGACAGAGCCATCATCTGCTGCGCGTGCCCGCGCCGACCCGGCAGACCCTGTCCTTCTGCGACGCCAGCGCACGCGGCATGAGCACCTGGCTGGCCGCCCTGCCGAAGGCCAATCTCGGCGAAACCGCACGCCTGCTCTATCAGGCCCTGATCGAACTCAACCAGTTGCGCCTGCCGTCGGAAACCCGGCTGCAGTTGCTGGAGCTGCTGCGCCCGGACGTGCACTTCGTCTGCAAGCATCTGGAAAAGCACTACCTCAACCAGCCCATCGTGCTCGGCGAACGGCCGCGCAAGGTCGCCGGGCTGTGCCAGGCGCTGCAGAACCATCTCGCCATCGGCTACAAGCTGATCGTCGTGCGCTTGGCCTCCCAGCCTGGGCATGACCGGCAGCAACTGCTCGCCGTCGCCCTGCAACGCGCCATCCACAGCCTCGGCGCGCTGCTGCTGCGCTCGATGCAGCTCTATGGCCCCGCCCCCCAGGGCTTGTGGCTGGAGCTGCACCAGCTCTATCAACTGGCGGTGGAGCAGAGCACGGAGCGGCTTCTCCTGCGCGACCCGCTCGCCCGGCATGCCCAGGGGATGAGTGCCCAGCAGAGCTACCTGGCCACGCTGCTGCTGGGGTGCTCGCGCTGCAACCAGTTGCGCCAGCAGAACATCACCAGGCTGGCGGCGGCGCTGGAGGCGTGGAGCGCGCTGGTCAGCCTGCAGCCGGCAACGGCGGCGAACAGCCTGTTCCTCTTCTCGCCGCAGGTCGACGGACCGCCGCGCTACCGCTCGCTGTTCGCCGTCGAGGACACCCGGCGCATGCTCGGCATCGATCCACGTCCGCTGCTCGAACGGCTCGAGGAACACCTGCGCCTGTCCGCCGACAACCGTGAGCTGACGCGCCTGCCGGCCGCCAGGGGCCTGGACGACGATCTGCTGCGCCACCTGAGTTCGGCCTGGGGCGACATTTCCGAGCGCAGCTTCCCGCGCATTCCGGCCCAGGGCAGCCTGACCCTGTGCATCGGCATGAGCGCGCTGCACTACCAACTGGCCGGGCAGCGCTCGTTCAATGAAGTCCTGGAGCTGCCGGAAACCTCCAATTGCGCGGTGTTCAGGCTGCACAACGACGCGCCCGACATCTGGGCGACCGCCTTCGATGCACAGAACCCCAGCGCCGCCCCCCTGCTCGCGCACGACCATATCGAGTTCGTCCGCCCCAACCTGCAGCAGGCCGGCACGCCGAGCAGGCCGAAGAGCGAGGCCGAACCGGTCGCCCGGGCGGTATCCGCCGAGAGCTACCCGCTGTTCGAGGTCCAGTTGATCGACCACAGCCCCGGCGGCTATTGCCTGGCCTGGCCCGGCGAGGTGCCCGGGCAGTTGCAGGCCGGCGAGCTGCTCGGGCTGCGCGAAAACAGCGCAAAGGCCTGGAGTATCGCCGTGGTGCGCTGGATTCGCCAGGTGCGCGGCGGCGGCACGCAGATGGGCGTCGAACTGCTCGCGCCCCAGGCGCAACCCTGCGGCCTGCGCCTGCTGCGCAAGGCCGACCAGGGCAGCGAGTACCTGCGCGCCCTGCTGCTGCCGGCGATCGGCGCCATCTCGCAACCGCCGATGCTGATCGCACCGCGCCTGCCGTTCCAGGAAGGCCACAAGGTGCAGATCAATCACAATGGCGAGCAGCAGCGTGCCGTACTCAGCCGCCGTCGCGCACACACCGGCAACTACAATCAGTTCGAATATCGCGCGCTCGGGCAGCTGCCGCGCGAGCGAGAGACGCCTGTCACAGCCTGGGGAAGCCACACGGCGAGTGGGGATGAAGATTTTGACTCCCTCTGGAAGTCACTGTAGATTGCCGACTCTGCACTCTCGCCTGCCCGCGCCCATTCGGCGCGCCTTTAAGCTGTCGCCATGGCCCTGCAAAAGAAAACCATCCGCCTGCTGATTCTCGAAGACTCGCAGAACGAAGCCGAGCGTCTGGTCAGCCTGTTCCGCAATGCCGGGCAGGCCACCCGGGTGCACCGCCTCACGTCCAGCGATGATCTGGCCGAAGCGCTGAAGCAGACCTGGGACCTGCTGATCAACGCGCCGCACAGCGAGAACCTCGATCCCAGCGAGGTCATCGGCGCCATTCGCCGGCAGGCCAAGGACATCCCGGTCATCCAGCTCACCGCGGGCAACGACGCCGAAGCCATCACCGAAGCACTCATGCTCGGCGCCCAGGATGCCCTGCCGCAGGGCGAGGACGAGTGGCTGATCCTGGTCGCCAACCGCGAGCTGGCCAACCTCGAAGAGCGCCGCGCGCGCCGCTCGGCCGAAGTCGCGCTGCGCGAGGCCGAGAAACGCTGCCAGCTGCTGCTCGACAGCTCGGTCGATGCCATCGCCTACGTCCACGACGGCATGCACATCTACGCCAACCGCGCCTATCTCGAGATGTTCGGCTACGAAGACGTCGAAGACCTCGAAGGCATGCCGATGATCGACCTGATCGGCGCCACCGACCAGTCCGCCTTCAAGACCTTCCTGAAGAACTACCAGACCCTCGAAGGCAACGCCGAACTGGCCTGCAGCGGCATCCGCGCCGACGGCGAGAGCCTCAAGACGCGCATGCACTTCTCGCCGGCCGCCTATGACGGCGAGCCCTGCATCCAGGTGGTGATCCGCGCCGAGAACGACAGCGCCGAACTGCAGAAGCTGCGCGAGATCAGCAGCCAGGACCCGGTGACCGGCCTGCTCAATCGCAACGCCTTCCTCGAGGTGATGGACGCTGCCGTCGAACGCGCAGTCAATGCCGGGCAGAGCGCCAGCCTCGCCTATATCCGCGTCGACCGCTTCGCCGCACTGCAGGCGGAGATCGGCCTGGCCGATTCGGATCAGCTGCTCGGCCAGCTGGCCTCCCTGCTGCGCGCGCACTTTTCGGCCGGCACGCAGCTGGCACGCTTCGCCGACGACGTCTTCACCGCCCTGCAGCCCGGCGTGACGCCGCAGCAGGCCGAGCCGGAGCTGCGCAAGCTGCTGGCCAAGGTAGAAGGGCATCTGCTCGACATCGGCGGGCGCACCGTGCAGACCACTTTCAGCATCGGCGTCGCCGGCCTCGACGAGAAGACGGCCAAGGCCCAGGACGCCATCGAGCGCGCGCACCGCTGCGCCGACGAACTCGGTGACGGCAACGCGCTGAAGCTCTACAACCCCGCCGACGAGCTGGCCGCCGCCGCCAGCCGCGGCAACATCGTCGCCATGCTGCAGCAGGCGCTGGAGAAGAACAGCTTCCGCCTGCTGTTCCAGCCGATCATCAGCCTGCGCGGCGACAGCTTCGAACACTACGAAGTGCTGCTGCGCCTGCTCGACCCGCAGGCACGGAAGTGCCGCCGGCCGAGTTCCTCGGCGCCGCCAACGATGCAGGGCTGGCGACCAAGATCGACCGCTGGGTGATCCTCAACTCCATCAAGCTGCTCGCCGAGCACCGCGCCAAGGGCCACAGCACCCGCCTGTTCCTGCACCTGTCCGCCGCCAGCCTGCAGGACCCGAGCCTGCTGCCCTGGCTCGGCGTGGTGCTGAAGGCATCGCGCCTGCCCGGCGACTCGCTGGTGTTCGAATTCGGCGAGCCCGATGCGGTGGCCTATCTCAAGCCGGCCAAGATCCTGGCGCAGGGGCTGGGCAACCTCGGCTGTCGCGTCGCCCTGGCCCAGTTCGGCTGCGTGCTCAACCCGTTCAACACGCTCAAGCACCTGAACGCCGAATTCATCAAGGTCGACGGCTCCTATACCCAGGACCTGTCCCGCCAGGAAAACCAGGAAGCACTGAAGACGCTGCTGGCCGACCTGCACGCGCAGCACCGGCAGAGCATCGTGCCCTTCGTCGAGAGCGCCACGGTGCTCGCCACGCTCTGGCAGGCCGGTGTCAGCTACATCCAGGGGCATTACCTGCAAGGCCCCAGCCAGTCGATGGACTACGACTTCTCCTCCGACGAGGAGTGATCCGCCCGCCGCTTGATCGAGGTCATCCTTCGGCCACACCGCTGGACTAGAGTGTCCGGACGCCTTCCATTCCGAAGAGGAGTCCGCACCATGGCCATGATGAAAGCCGCCGTGTTCGTCGAACCGGGCCGCATCGAACTGCAGGACAAGCCGATCCCCGAGATCGGCCCCAACGACGCCCTGCTGCGCATCACCACCACCACCATCTGCGGCACCGACGTGCACATCCTCAAGGGCGAGTATCCGGTGGCCCCGGGCCTGACCATCGGCCACGAGCCGGTGGGCATCATCGAGAAGCTCGGCAGCAACGTGAAGGGCTACCAGGAAGGCCAGCGCGTGATCGCCGGGGCGATCTGCCCGAGCTTCACCTCCTACGCCTGCCAGGACGGGCTCGCCTCGCAGGATGGCGGCTGCGCCTGCCATGGCTACAAGCCCATGGGCGGCTGGCGTTTCGGCAACACCATCGACGGCACCCAGGCCGAATACGTGCTGGTGCCCGATGCCCAGGCCAACCTGGCACCGGTGCCGGACGGCCTCACCGACGAACAGGTACTGATGTGCCCGGACATCATGTCCACCGGTTTCGCCGGCGCCGAGGCGGCCAACATCAAGATCGGCGACATCGTGGTGATCTTCGCCCAGGGTCCGATCGGGCTCTGCGCCACCGCCGGCGCCAGGCTGCGCGGTGCCGGCACCATCATCGCGGTGGACGGCGTCGATGCCCGGCTCGATATCGCCCGGCAGATGGGCGCCGACGTCACCCTGAATTTCCGCAACGTGGACGTGGTCGAGGAAGTGCTCAAGCTCACCGGCGGGCGTGGCGCGGACGCTCGATCGAGGCGCTGGGCTTGCAGTCGACCTTCGAAAACGCGCTGCGGGTGCTCAAGCCGGGCGGTACGCTGTCCAGCCTGGGCGTCTATTCCAGCGACTTGACCATTCCGCTGGGCGCCTTCCATGCCGGCCTCGGCGACAACAAGATCGTCACCTCACTGTGCCCCGGCGGCAAGGAGCGCATGCGCCGCCTGCTCAACGTGGTGGCCTCCGGACGCGTCGACTTCGGCCCGCTGGTCACCCACCAGTACGCACTGGGCGATATCGGCGAGGCCTACGAGCTGTTCGCCAACCAGCGCGATGGCGTGTTGAAAGTAGCGATCAAGCCCTGAAGACGGGCGCCGTAGAACGTAGGTTGGGTTGAGGCGCGAAGCGCCGAAGCCCAACTCATGCCCAAGCGATGCCTCATGCTCCGCGCGTTGGGCTTCGCTGCGCTCAACCCAACCTACATCTTATTCCGTCCCGTCCCGATCCCTGAAGCCCAGCAGATAGAGAATGCCGTCCAGCCCCAGGGTGGAAATCGCCTGCTTGGCCGACTGCTTGACCAGCGGCTTGGCGCGGAAGGCCACGCCCAGGCCGGCCAGGCCGAGCATCGGCAGGTCGTTGGCGCCGTCGCCGACAGCGATGGTCTGCTCCAGGCACAGGCCCTCGCGCTCGGCCAGCTCGCGCAGCAGATCGGCCTTGCGCTGGGCATCGACGATGGGCTCGACGGCCACGCCGGTCACCTTGCCGTTCACGATCTGCAACTCGTTGGCGAACACGTAGTCGATGCCCAGCTTGGCCTGCAGCTGCTTGGCGAAGTAGCTGAAACCGCCGGACAGGATCGCCGTCTTGTAGCCCAGCCGCTTGAGCTCGGCGAACAGCACCTCGGCGCCCTCGGTCAGCCGCAGGCTGGCGCCGATGCCCGCCAGCACGTCTTCGGAAAGCCCTTCCAGCAAGGCCAGGCGTTCCTTGAAGCTGGCGCGGAAATCCAGTTCGCCGCGCATCGCGCGCTCGGTGATCGCCGAAACCTGCTCGCCGACGCCGGCGGCCTTGGCCAGTTCGTCGATGACCTCGGCCTCGATCAGCGTCGAATCCATGTCGAACACCGCCAGGCGGCGGTTGCGCCGGTAGACCGAGTCGCGCTGGAAGGCGATGTCGACGTTCAATTCCTGCGCCACGCTGAGGAACTCCGCCCGCAGCGCCGCAGTGTCCGCCGGCTCGCCACGCACCGAGAACTCGATGCAACCCTTGCCCTGCTCCTCGGGCATGTCCAGCGGCCGGCGCCCGGAAAGCCGGTCGATATGGTCGATGTTCAGCCCGTACTTGGCGGTGATCGCACTGACGCGCTGCAGCTGTTCGGCGGTGACCTTGCGCGTCAGCAGCGTGACGATGTGCCGGGGCTTGCCCTGCCCGGCCACCCAGTGCTGGTAGTCGGCCTCGGACACCGGGGTGAAGCGCACCTGCTGGTCGTGCTTGTAGCCCATGAACAGCACGTCCTTGAGCACGGAGGACGCGCGCTCGTTGTCCGGGATCTCGATCAGGATGCCGAACGACAGGGTGTCGTGGATCACCGCCTGGCCGATATCGAGGATGTTCACGCCACCCTGGGCGAGCACGCCGGTGATGGCCGCCGTCAGCCCGGGGCGATCTTCCCCGGTGATGTTGATCAGGACGATTTCGCGCAAGGCGCAGCTCCCATGGCAGGCTATGAAGGCGGGCATTCTACCTCAGCTGGCCGGAGCGCTGGAGAACCGCCGCAGTCCGGCGCAGCGCGACGAAGCAATTCGTCAGCTTGCAACAGGAGACCTTCAGCGCCTCCTGCGCTTTCCGTATACTGCTCGACAATTTCCCGACGAGAAGAGCCGCGCTCTGTGAACCGGCCCGCATCCGTAAAGCCAGACAATTTCTTCCTGATGATCTATCGCGCACTGCGCCAGCACCGCGTGCCGCTGGTGCTACGTATCGCCAGCCATACGCTGCTGCTGGTGGCGCTGGCGCTGGTCATCTATGCGTGGGTGATCGGCATGCAGTTCAAGCATGCCATGGAGCAGCAGGCCGACGCCCTCGGCCAGAGCCTGGTGACCCAGACTGCCGCCTCGGCCACCGACCTGCTGGTGGCCAACGACATCCTCAGCCTCAACGTGCTGCTGAGCAACCTGGTGAAGAACCCGCTGGTCGCCCACGCCGCGATCTACAGCGTGGACAACCGGGTGCTCGCCGAATCCGGTTCGCGCCCGCAGCAGGGGCTGCTCGGTGACGACAGCGGGCTCTACTCGACCCCGATCAGCTTCCAGGAAGTGATCGCCGGGCACCTGCGCGTCAGCCTGGACATGCGCCAATTCCAGCAGCCGATGACCATCAGCCTGCAGAGCATGGGGCTGCTCAGCCTGATCCTGCTGGCCTTGGCGCTGACCCTGAGCATGCGCCTCGGCCGGCAGCTGTCGACGCCGCTGATGCAGCTGCGCCTGTGGCTGCGCGACCCCGACGACCCTGCCCCCGGTGCCGGTCGCCAGGACGAGATCGGCGACCTGGCGCGCCAGCTGCAGGCACGCCTGGTGCCGGAAAAACCCGAACCGGAGCTGGACCTCAGCGACGCCCTGGACGCCGACTGCTTCGCCCAGGACGAGGAGGACAATCCCTTCGACGAACATCGCCCCGAGCCGCAGCTCGAGCGCTTCGACATCGACCTGGACGATGGCCGACCGCAACCGTCCATGCGGCCAGCCGCAGCCCCCTACGATGAAGCGGAGGCGCTGGACGAAGACGCCTTCGCCATCGCGCCGACGCCTGCCACGCCAGCGCTGCCGGCAGCGCCGCCAAGCCCGACGCGCAGCGCCGTGCTGGCGATCCAGCTGGGTGCCCAGGATCAGCTGCGGCGCCTGCCGCGGGCGCGCCTGACCGAACTGCTGCAACGCTATCGCGACTGCCTGCAGCAGGCGGCCACGCTCTATCAGGCCGAGCTGCACACGCTCAACGACGGCAGCAGCCTGATGCTGTTCCACAGCCAGGACGACGAGCAGAACTATCTGACCCACGCGATCTGCTGCGGCGAGCTGATGCGCGCCCTCGGCCATGCACTGCAGATCGAGGTCGCCGACAGCGGCATCACCCTGCAGCTGCAGCTCGGCCTTACCCAGGGCGAAGGGCTGTTCGATCTCGGCCAGGGCGACCTGCTGCTCAGCGAGCCGGCCCAGGCGGCCCTGGCCCTGTCGCTGCACAGCCGCAACCTGCTGCTGGTGGAACACGGCATCAGCGAAGACCGCCTGATCCAGCAACGCGCACGCATCCGCCCGATCGCCAGCCCGGAAGGCGCCTGCTGCGTCGAGCGCCTGCTGGAGCCCTACCCTTCGCTGCTCGAACGCCAGCTGGCGCGCATGCACGAGCTGCGCAATCGCGTCAGCTGACGCAGGGCGGGTTGCAACCCGCCGAACCTGCCAGGGCCGCATTGCATTCGGTGCGCGGAGCGCACCCTGCATGACGCCCCGTTTGCGCCGGATCGCCAGCAAGCCGGCGCCTACAAGTCCGAGGGGTCATCCGTAGGAGCGAGCCATGCTCGCGAACCGCCTGCCACACGCCCGGACTTTCCGTAGGGTGCGCTCCGCGCACCGCCGCCCCCGCTGCATGCGATGCGCACAGCGCACCTGCGCGGGGCCATGCCAGGGCTCGGGTTCGCTCGTCAGAAGCGGAACACTTCCATGTCGGTGCGGATCGGTTCGACTGCCGGAATCCGTGGCGTCTGTGCCTCGGCGGATTTGCTCGCCGGTGCCTTGGCGCTACGCTTGGGCGGCGTCTTGGCGGCCAGCGCCGGCTCGATCGCTCCCGCCAGCATTTCGCTCAGCCGCTGCAACAGCACGCTTTGCGCCCGCACCTGGTCGGCGGTGCTGCCCAGGTGCTCTTCCTGCAGGCGCACCAGACGGTTGCCCAGGTGCTTGCCGGCCTTGTCCCGCAGGCGCCACTGTGCCTCGAGCACCGCCGGGTATTGCGGGCCGGAGTCCAGGCGGGTGATCGACAGCTCGACCTGCACATCCGGGGCGAACCCTTCGTCGGCGGGGCCGAGTACCAGGCTCTGGGTGTTCAGCCGCCAGGCCAGCTGGCGCAGCAGCAACTGGTCGACGTCGGCCTTCAGGCTGCCCGCCCAGCGCGCCTTCTGCGCATCGGCGGCCAGGCTGCCGTCGGCCAGACGCTGCAACAGCGCATCGCGTTGCAGGTAATCGGCCAGAGTGACCGGCTCCAGCAGTACCGCGGCGCCATCGGTCCGCTCCGGCACCTCGGAGGCGC
Organism: Pseudomonas sp. BAY1663; assembly: GCF_000582595.1. NCBI lineage: Bacteria > Pseudomonadati > Pseudomonadota > Gammaproteobacteria > Pseudomonadales > Pseudomonadaceae > Pseudomonas > Pseudomonas sp. BAY1663. The sequence goes on along the minus strand of NZ_AZSV01000062.1, from coordinate 3,098 downwards.
CGCTGTCCAGGCGGTACATGGGCGCCGGCTGCAGGCCGATGCAGCCCGTCAGACCGATGCTGGCCAGCAGTAGAACAATCGGAGCACGCAACACGTTCTTCATTACCTTCATAACACCACGATCCAGGCCATACGCCGCCTCTTCAGGCACACGCCGATGCCTCATGCGGAGGCATCCACCAACGCCGCGTTGATCAATCGAGAGCCCGCCGAACAGGGCTTAAACCCTGCCAAAGCAATCTCGGGCTGGAAAGGTGGCTATCTTCCGTGAAACCGGTCACCGATTCCAGCGCCAAAACACATCAGCAGGTTTCCACCAGCAGCTTTTCGACGCGCTGGAAGCCACGTGGCAGCTTGTTGCCCCGCCGCCCGCGCTCGCCCTTGTAGTGTTCCAGGTCCTCGGCCCTGAGCGACAGCGTGCGCTTGCCGGCCTGCAGGAGCAGGGTCGCGCCGGACGGCAGCACGGCGAGGTCGACCAGGTATTCCTCGCGACTGGCGACCCGCTCGCCGGGGATGCCGATGATCTTGTTGCCCTTGCCCTTGCCCAGCTGCGGCAGGTCGCGCACCGGGAACACCAGCAGGCGGCCTTCGGTGGTCACCGCCGCCAGCCAGTCCTCGTCGCGGCTGGCCAGCGGCCGCGGCGCGACCACCCGGGCGCCGGACGGTAGCGAGAGCAGTGCCTTGCCGGCCTTGTTCTTGGCCTGCAGGTCCTCACCCTTGACCACGAAGCCGTAGCCGGCATCCGAGGCGATCACGTAGAGCGCCTCATCCTCGGGCAGCAGCACGCACTCGAAGCCGGCACCCGGCGGCGGGGTCAGGCGACCGGTGAGCGGCTCGCCCTGACCACGCGCCGACGGCAGCGAATGCGCCGCCAGCGAGTAGCTGCGCCCGGTCGAGTCGATGAACACCGCGTACTGGTTCGAGCGTCCGGCGGCGGCGGCCTTGAAGCCGTCGCCGGCCTTGTAGGACAGGCCCGTGGCGTCGATGTCGTGGCCCTTGGCGCAACGCGCCCAGCCCTTCTCGGAGATCACCACGGTGACTGGCTCGGACGGCAGCAGCTCGTTTTCCGCCAGCGCACGGGCCTCGGCCCGCGCGACGATCGGCGAACGGCGCTCGTCGCCGTAGGTCTCGGCGTCTTCCAGCAGCTCCTTGCGCACCAGCTTCTTCAGCTTGGCTTCGCTGCCGAGCAGCGCCAGCAATTTCTCGCGCTCCTTGGCCAGCTCGTCCTGCTCGCCGCGGATCTTCATTTCCTCCAGCCGCGCCAGTTGGCGCAGGCGGGTGTCGAGGATGTAGTCGGCCTGCAGCTCGGAGAGTTCGAAGCGCGCCATCAGCACCGGCTTGGGCTGGTCCTCGGTGCGGATGATGTGGATCACCTCGTCGAGGTTGAGGAAGGCCACCAACAGGCCTTCCAACAGGTGCAGGCGCTTCTCGACCTTGTCCAGGCGGAACTGCAGGCGGCGGCGCACGGTGCCGATGCGATAGGTCAGCCATTCGCTGAGCAGTACCCGCAGGTTCTTCACCTGTGGCCGGCCATCGAGGCCGATGACGTTGGTGTTGACCCGGTAGCTGGACTCCAGGTCGGTGGTGGCGAACAGGTGCTGCATCAGCGCCTCGACGTCGACCCGGTTGGAGCGCGGGATGATGACGATGCGGCAGGGGTTCTCGTGATCGGACTCGTCGCGCAGGTCGGCGACCATCGGCAGCTTCTTGGCCTGCATCTGCCCGGCGATCTGTTCGAGGATCTTGGCGCCGGACACCTGGTGCGGCAGCGCGGTGACCACGATATCGCCGTCCTCGACCCGGTATACGGCGCGCATGCGCACCGAGCCGCGGCCGCTTTCGTAGATCTTCAGCAGGTCGGCGCGCGGCGTGACGATCTCCGCCTCGGTCGGGTAGTCCGGCCCCTGCACGTGCTCGCAGAGCTGCTCGACCGTGGCGCCGGGCTCGTCGAGCAGGCGCACGCAGGCGCTGGCGACCTCGCGCAGGTTGTGCGGCGGCACGTCGGTGGCCATGCCCACGGCGATGCCGGTGGTGCCGTTGAGCAGCAGGTTGGGCAGGCGCGCCGGCAGGGTCGCCGGCTCGTCCAGGGTGCCGTCGAAGTTCGGCACCCAATCCACCGTGCCCTGGCCGAGCTCGGAGAGCAGCACCTCGGAATAGCGCGACAGCCGCGCCTCGGTGTAGCGCATCGCGGCGAAGGACTTGGGATCGTCCGGTGCACCCCAGTTGCCCTGGCCGTCGACCAGCGGGTAGCGGTAGCTGAACGGCTGCGCCATCAGCACCATGGCTTCGTAGCAGGCGCTGTCGCCGTGCGGGTGGAACTTGCCGAGCACGTCGCCGACGGTGCGCGCCGACTTCTTGTGCTTGGCGTCGGCGTTCAGGCCGAGTTCGCTCATGGCATAGACGATGCGCCGCTGCACGGGCTTCAAGCCGTCGCCGATGTGCGGCAGCGCGCGATCCATGATCACGTACATGGAATAGTTGAGGTAGGCCTGCTCGGTGAAGTCGGCGAGGGAGCGCCGCTCCACGCCGTCCAGGCTCAGGTCGAGGGGTTCGCTCATGGTCGATCCGTTACATGCTGGCGCAGCACCAGGGTGCCGGCGCGCTGGGTGAATTCAAGTTGTTTCAGGGCGCTCATGCCGAGCAGCACCTGTTCGCTGCGAAAACCGGGGGCGACGATGGCGCGCACGTCGCGCAGGACGATGTCGCCGAGCGTGAGGCGGTTCAGCACCGTGCGGTAGCCGGTGGTCTGGCCGTTGGCGGTATGCAGCATCACCGGCGCGCCACGCTGCAGGCCCAGCCGCTCGGCCAGCTCAGCCGGTACCGCGACGTCGGTGGCGCCGGTGTCGAGCAGGAAGGTGACCGGCTCGCCGTTGATCTTGCCGCTGGCGACGAAGTGCCCCTGGACGTTGCCGGCCAGCTGCACCTCGATCTGCCCGCCCTGCAGCTGCGAGACCGGCTCGCGATTGGGATTCAGCCGTCCTTCCTCCCATTCGGCGAAGAAGCGCGTGGCCAGGAACAGGCCGGCGCCCCAGGCCAGCACCAGCATCACGCGCCCGGCGCGGCGGCCCGCCGGCCTGGTTCACCGCTGGGCGCTCCAG
>NZ_AZSV01000061.1:0-27278 GCF_000582595.1 Pseudomonas sp. BAY1663 | reverse complement strand
GGCGAGCTCGGCGTGGCGCTTGTCGCGGCCGGCGCGGTAGCTGTAGCCGGTGTGGCCGTCGGCCAGGCGCACCACGCAGCGGGTGACGCTCATCTCGCCGAGGTTGAACGGCGCGCCGGTGCCGCCCATGCGCCCGCGCACCAGGGTCATGCCGATTTCCGCGGGGCGGATCAGTTGGTGGGTGCAGTCGCGCAGGGCGTGCTCGAACGGCGCCAGCTCGGCGGCGTCGGCGCGGGCCAGCACCGCCATCCAGCGCTGGCGGGCGGAGGGTTCGCAGGTGTGCATGGGGTTCTCCATCAGGGGGCTACCTGGTACTGGAAGCGGTCGGAGCGGCTCGCCGAGAGGGCGATTTCCACGGGCCGGCCGGCGGGATCGGAGGACAGGGTGAACACCGACAGCAGCGGCATGCGCAGCGGCATCAACAGCCGCGCGGCCTCGTCGCGGTCGGCCAGGCGCGCGCCGATCAGGCTGAAGCTGCGCGCCAGCGGCAGGTCGCGTTCGCCCAGGTAGTGGCGCAGCGAGCCGCCCTGGTAGTCGGCCAGCAGGTCGGCGCGGCTGGCGCAGTAACGATGGCGGATCAGGCTGACCGGCTCGCCGTCGAGCAGGCGCAGGGTGTACAGCTCGATCAGCGCGGCACCGTCCGGCAGCTGCAGGTGGCGCGCCTCCTCGGCGCTGGCGGTGAGCAGGCGGCGCTCCAGCAGGCGCGCCTCGGTGCGCACGCCGAGGGCGGCGAGGGCATCGCTGTAGGCGCTGTCGGCCTGCAGCGGATAGACCAGCGGGCGTTGCAGCACTTGGGTGCCCTTGCCCTGGCGGCGCAGCAGGCGGCCTTCCTGCACCAGCTCGTCGACGGCGCGGCGCAGGGTGTGGCGGTTGACCGCGAAGCGCCGCGCCAGCTGCATTTCGCCGGGGAGGAAGTCGCCGATACGGTAGTGACGCAACTCGCCGCGCAGCACCTGCGCCAGTTCGAGGTAGAGCGGTTCGCTTGCTTGTCTAGACAACTGCATGGTTTTTTCGAAGGCGCCAGGCGCCCACTCCGGTCAGATGAAGAGCTTGCGCAGGCGCTGGGAGAGCAGGTCGATCAGGCTCACCACGGCGATGATGATCAGCAGCAGGGCGGCGGTCTGGGCGAACTGGAAGCCGCGGATGGCTTCCCAGAGGATCACGCCGATGCCGCCGGCGCCGACCATGCCGACCACCGTGGCCGAGCGCACGTTGGATTCGAAGCGGTACAGCGAGTAGGAGATCCACAGCGGCAGCACCTGCGGGATCACCCCGAAGATGACTTCCTGCAGGGCGCTGGCGCCGGTGGCGCGCACGCCTTCCACCGGCCCCGGCTCGATGGCTTCCACCGCCTCGGCGAAGAGCTTGGCGAGCACCCCGGTGGTGCTGATCCACAGCGCCAGCACACCGGCGAAGGGGCCCAGGCCCACGGCGACGACGAAGAGCATGGCGAAGACCATCTCGTTGATCGAGCGGCAGGCGTCCATCAGCCGTCGCACCGGCTGGTAGATCCACCAGGGCACGATGTTCTCCGCGCTGAGGATGCCCAGCGGGATGGCGCAGACGATCGCCAGCAGCGTGCCCCACAGGGCGATGTGCACCGTGGTGACCATTTCCTTGAGGTACAGCCGCCAGTTGCCGAAGTCCGGCGGGAAGAAGTCGGCGGCGAAGGTCGCCATGTTGGCGCCGTCGCGAACCAGCAGCAGCGGGTTCATCTCCGCGCCCTGCCAGGCCCAGGCCAGTACGGCCAGGCACAGGCCCCAGCCGAGCAGGCGCGGCCAGCTGCGCTTGTCGTTGCCCGCCAGCGGCGGCGTGGTACTGAGTGTGGTCATGTTCTGTTCTCGGCGGCGTGGGCGACGCGAACGTGGCGCCGCAGCGCCACGCCCGACGGCGGGATCAGCTGGCCTTGGCGGCTTCGGCTTTCTGCTGGCGCTCGGCCATGCGCTGTTCCAGCGTGGCCAGCTCCTGGTCGATGCCCTGCAGCCTGGCCTGGCGCTCGCCGTCGGAGAGCTTGCTGTCGGCGGCCACTTCGCTGCGCTTCTTGAACAGTTCCAGCTGGCGGATCGGCAACAGCTGGTCGTTGTCCGAGGCGCGGAACGGTGCCCACTGCAGGCCGGCGAGGATTTCCTTCTCGGCCGGCGTGGCGCCGTAGCTCATGAAGAACTCGCGCAGGCGGCTCTTCTGCTCGTCGCTCAGGCTCTTGCGCCATACCAGCGGGTCGGCGGGGATCAGCGGCGAGGTCCAGATCACCTTGAGCTGCGCGGCCTTGTCCGGCGCGGTGATCTGCAGGCGCTCCATGCCTTCGCTGTTGAAGGTGCCGACGTCGACCTGCTTGTTGGCCACCGACAGCGCGTTCACCTCATGGCTGCCGTTGAGGCTGCGCTTGAAGATGCGGCTGGCGTCGACCTTGTTGCGGGCGAACACGTAGTAGCCGGGCACCAGGTAGCCGGAGGTGGAGTTCGGGTCGCCGTTGGCGAAGGTCAGGTCCTTGGCCTTTGCCAGCACGTCTTCGACCGAGTTCAGCGGGCTGTCCCTGTGCACGATCAGGTGGCTGTAGTAGCCGGGGCTGCCGTTGGCGGCGACGGTCTGGGCGAAGACTTCACCATTGGCGCGGTCCACCGCTTCCATCGCCGACTTGTTGCCGTACCAGGCCAGGTCGACCTTGTCGAAGCGCATGCCCTGGATCACCCCGGCGTAGTCGGGGGCGAAGAAGGCCTTCACCTGGTAGCCGGTCTGCTTGCTCATGTCGGCGAGGAAGGGGTCCCAGACGCTGCGCAGGTTCTGCGAGGATTCGGTGGAGATGATGCCGAAGGTCAGGGTCTCGGCGGCCTGGGCCGTGCCCAGCAGGGCGCCGGCCAGCAGCGTGGAGGCCGCGAGGGCATGGCTGATGCGCTTGAACATGGAGGTCACTCCTGAGGTGTGGCGTTGGTTGTCGGGTGTGCCGGCCGCGATCAGCCGTTGACCAGTTGCAATGGCCGCGTCTCGGCGGCGCGGGCGCGGTCGGAGAACAGCAGGCTGGCGTCGAGGTCGGCGCCGTAGAGATCGTTGAGCAGGCCGTCGCTGAGCGCCGCCGAAGGGCCGTCGTAATGGATGTGGCCGCCCTTGAGCGCCACCGCGCGCGGGCAGTAGCGCAGCGCGTAGTCGACCTGATGCAGGGTCACCACCACGGTCTTGCCGTCGCGGCGGTTGATGTCGGCGAGGATTTCCATGACCTTGCGCGCCGATTCCGGGTCGAGCGAGGCGATGGGCTCGTCGGCGAGGATCACCTCGGCCTGCTGGGTCAGCGCACGGGCGATCGCCACGCGCTGCTGCTGCCCGCCGGAGAGCGTCGAGGCGCGTTGCCCGGCGCGCTCGGCCAGGCCGACGCGTTCCAGCGCGGCCAGCGCCTGGCGCTTCTGCGCGTCGCTGAACATGCCCAGCGAACCGCGCCAGCGCGGCATGCGGCCGAGAAAGCCGAGCAGCACGTTGTCCAGCACGCTGAGGCGGGTGACCAGGTTGAACTGCTGGAAGATGTAGCCGATGTCGGCGCGCAGTCGGCGCACCTCGCCATGCAGGCGACCGGTGGCCTGCACCTCGCGGCCGAGCACCTCGATGCGCCCGCCGGCGGAACGGTCGCAGCAGGCCAGCCCGGCCAGGTGGCGCAGCAGGGTGGACTTGCCGGAACCGGACGCGCCGATCAGCGCCACCATCTCGCCCGGCTGCACCGCCAGGCCCAGGTCGAACAGCGCCTGCTTGCCGGCGAAGGTCTTGTTCAGTCGCTCGACTCGAATAGCCGCATTCATCGTCTTGCCCTCTTGTCTGCGCGGCCGGGGAGATCGGCCAACTTGTCTAGACGAGAAGGTAGTCAGCGACTGTTGCAGTCCGGCGAAGCGTTCATGAAGCTGCCGTGACCATTCGATGAAGCTTTCGCGGGCGGTGCTGGGCGATAAACGCACGAAGCACTTTGCCGCCGGCGGCTGGGGCCCCTAAGCTGGATGCCGTCACGCCGCGTCGCCTACACGACGGTCGGGCATTTCAGAAAAAGAGGAAGAGCATGAAACAGAAGATCGTATTCATCACCGGCGCCACCTCCGGCTTCGGCCGCGCCACTGCCCGCCGCTTCGCCGAGGCCGGCTGGGCGCTGGTGCTCAGCGGCCGGCGCAGCGAGCGCCTGGAGCAACTGAAGGGCGAGCTGTCGGCCAAAGTCCCGGTGCACACCGCCACCCTCGACGTGCGCGACGCCGCCGCCGTGCAGCAGGCGGTCGCGCAGCTGCCCGAGGCGTTCCGCCAGGTCGACTGCCTGGTCAACAACGCCGGCCTGGCCCTGGCGCCGCAGCCGGCGCAGCAGGTCGACCTCGCCGACTGGCACACCATGATCGATACCAACATCACCGGCCTGGTCAACGTCACCCATGCGCTGCTGCCGACGCTGATCGCCACCGGCAAGGGCGCCAGCATCGTCAACATCGGCTCGGTGGCTGGCCACTGGCCGTATCCGGGCGGCCACGTCTACGGCGCGACCAAGGCCTTCGTCGAGCAGTTCGGCTACAACCTGCGCTGCGACCTGCTGGGTACCGGCGTGCGCGTCACCGACATCGCCCCGGGCATGGCCGAGACCGAGTTCACCCTGGTCCGCACCAAGGGCGACCAGGCCGCCAGCGACCGGCTGTACCGCGGCACCACACCGCTGAGCGCCGAGGACATCGCCGAGCAGATCTTCTACGTCGCCACCCTGCCGGATCACATCAACATCAACCGTCTGGAAGTGATGCCCACCCGCCAGGCCTGGTCGCCGTTCAATATCGATCGCGACAAGTAGGCAGCGGGCCTGCGGCCCGCATCGCCGCGAGGGCGCGCCCGCTGGGGCCGCGTGCACCGGCTGCTTTTGTGGGAGGCCCGACCTCGGGGCGATGTTTTTCAGGCTTTTGGCAGGCCTGCGGCCTGCATCGCCGCGGGGGCGCGCCTCCCACCGGATGCGGCGTAGGCTTGCTGCTTTTCGAGGGAGGCCCGACCTCGGGGTGAGGTTTTTCAGGTTTTTGGCAGGCCTGCGGCCTGCATCGCCGCGGGGGCGCGCCTCCCACCGGATGCGGCGTGGGCTTGCTGCTTTTGTGGGAGGCCCGACCTCGGGGCGATGTTTTTTTCAGGCTTTTGGCGGGGCTGCGGCCTGCATCACCCGCAGCCCTGCTTCGGCGCAGGACTCGTCCTGTTCTTCGCTGCCGCCGGAGACGCCGATGCCGCCCAGGCAGCGGCCGTCGAGCAGGACCGGCAGGCCGCCGCCGAACAGCACCAGTCGCTCGCGCGCCGGCAGGCCGATACGCAGCCGCGGGTTCTCGTCGAGCACCTGCAGCCAGTCGCGGGTCGGGAAGCCGAAGCTGGCGGCGGTATAGGCCTTGTCCACGGCGATGCCCTCGGAATGCAGGAAGGCGCCATTCATGCGCAGGTAGGCCAGGGTGTGCCCGGCGCGGTCGACCACCGCCACATGGATGCGGATGCCCAGCGCGCAGGCCTGGGCCACCGCGGCCTCGACCGCACGTTGGGCGGCCTGCCAGTGCAGGTCGGGTTCGTCGACCCGAAGCGTCATGACGGACATCTCCACTTCAGCGCCTGACCTTGCTGGCCGGCTCGCCGCCGATGCCGAAGTGACCCTTGGGCATTTCGCTGATGATCACCCGCACGCTGGCCAGCGGCGCGTCCAGCGAACGCGCGATGGCCTCGCTGACTTCGCGGATCAGGGTCTCCTTCTGCTCGTCGGTTCGACCTTCGAGGATATGGATCTGGGCGATGGGCATGCTGCTATTCCTTGGAAAAAGGCCGGCCACAGCCGGCCGTGGGTTTAGACGAAACGGGCGGAAACGCTGCCCAGCCCCTGGTAACGCACAGTGACGTTGTCCCCCGGCGCCACCGCCACGGCGGCGGTGATGCCGCCGGTCATGATGAAGGTGCCGGCCGGGATGTGCTCGCCGCGCTCGGCCAGCAGGTTGGCGAGCATCGCCACGCTGGACAGCGGATGGCCGAGCACCGCGGCGCCGGCGCCGACTTCCACCACCTCGCCGTTCTTCTCCATCACCACGCCGAGGGTACGCAGGTCGACGTCCTCGAGGCTGGCCATGCGGCCGCCGGTGATGAAGCGGGTCGAGGAGGCGTTGTCGGCCACCACGCTGATCAGGTCGAACCTGAAGTTCTCGTAGCGCGAGTCGATCACCTCGACGGTGGGGATCACGTAGTCGACCGCCGCGATCACGTCGCCGATATGGCAGCCCGGGCCCTTGAGAGGCGCCTTGGTGACCACCGAGATTTCCGCCTCGATCTTCGGGTGGATCAGCTCGGCGCAGTCCACCGTGCCGCCGTCCGGCACGCTGAAGTAGTCAGCGAGGAAGCCGTAGATCGGCGTCTCGACGCCCATCTGCGCCATCTTGGCCCAGGAGGTCAGGCCCATCTTCAGGCCGACGATCTTGTTGCCGCGCGCCTCCTTGCGCCGGCGGATCTCCCACTGCACGTCGTAGGCGTCGGCGAAGGTCATCTGCGGATGGTCGTTGGTGACCTTGTGGATGTCGTGGGCCTGCAGTTCGGCGTTCTCGATGTGCTCGGCCAGGGCCAGCACCTGTTCGCGGTTCAGGGTACGGTTCATGCGCTCACCTTCTGGCTCTGGCGGGCCCTGGCCATGTCCAGGGCGAGGTCTTCGATCATGTCTTCCTGGCCGCCGACGGTGCCGCGCCGGCCCAGTTCGACGAGGATGTCGCGGGCCGGCACGCCGTATTTCTTCTCGGCGCGCTGGGCGAACAGCAAAAACGAGCTGTACACCCCGGCGTAGCCAGGGTCAGGGCGTCGCGGTCGACGCGGATCGGCTGGTCCATCATCGGCACGACGAGGTCCTCGGCCACATCCATGATCTTGTAGAGGTCGATGCCGGTCTCCACGCCCATGCGCTTGCACACCGCGACGAACACCTCCAGCGGGGTGTTGCCGGCGCCGGCGCCGAGGCCGGCCACCGAGCCGTCGATGCGCGCGGCGCCGGCCTCGATGGCGGCCAGCGAGTTGGCGATGGCCATGCCCATGTTGTGGTGGCCGTGGAAGCCGATCTCGGTGGCCGGGCTGAGCTCGGCGCGCAGCAGGCCGATCTTCTCGCTGACCTCGGCGGGCAGCATGTAGCCGGCCGAGTCGGTGCAGTAGATGCAGTTGGCGCCGTAGCTCTCCATCAGCCGGGCCTGCTCCAGCACTTTTTCCGCGTCGATCATGTGCGCCATCATCAGAAAGCCCACGGTGTCGGCGCCCAGCTTGCGCGCCATGCCGATATGCTGCTCGGACACGTCGGCCTCGGTGCAGTGGGTGGCCACGCGGATGGTGGACACGCCGCAGTCCAGCGCCATCTTCAGGTGGTCGACGGTGCCGATGCCCGGCAGCAGCAGCGCCGAGACCCTGGCCTGCTTGAGCCGCGGGATCACCGCGCGCAGGTAGTCCTCGTCGCTGTGCGCCGGGAAGCCGTAGTTGATCGAGCGGCCACCGAGGCCGTCGCCGTGGGTGATCTCGATCAGCGGCATGCCGGCGGCGTCGAGGCCGCTGGCCACGGCGATCATCTGCTCGATGCTGATCTGGTGGCGCTTGGCATGCATGCCGTCGCGCAGGCTCATATCGTGCAGGGTGACCTTCTTGCCTTGCAGATTCATCGTTGTTCTCCTCAGGCCAGGGCGGCTTCGCGCTGTGGCAGTTGAATGGCGCCGGCGGCGATTTCCTCGGCGAACATCTCGCCGGTGCGCAGCGCGGCGGCGGTCATGATGTCGAGGTTGCCGGCGTACTTGGGCAGGTAGTCGCCGAGGCCCTCGACCTCCATGAAGATCGACACGCGGTTACCGTCGAACACCGGGCCGTTCTTCAGGCGGTAGCCGGGCACGTACTTCTGCACCTCGCGGATCATCGCCTGGACCGATTCGCTGATGGTGTCCTGGTCCGGCTCGCCCTCGGTCAGGCAGTGGATGGTGTCGCGCATCATCAAGGGCGGCTCGGCCGGGTTGACGACGATGATCGCCTTGCCCTCCTTCGCCCCGCCGACCTTCTCGATGGCGCCGGCGGTGGTGCGGGTGAACTCGTCGATGTTCTTGCGGGTGCCCGGGCCGATGGAGCGCGAGGACACCGTGGCGACGATCTCGGCGTAGGCCACCGGCTGCACGCGGGACACCGCGGCGACCATGGGGATGGTGGCCTGGCCGCCACAGGTGACCATGTTGACGTTCATCTCCAGCCCGCCGACGTGCTGCTTGAGGTTGACCGGCGGCACGCAGTAGGGGCCGATGGCCGCCGGGGTCAGGTCGACCATCAGCACGCCGAGCGCGTTGAGCTTGCGGCTGTTCTCGGCGTGCACGTAGGCGCTGGTGGCGTCGAAGGCGATGCGGATGTCGTCGTCGAGCACATGGGGCAGCAGGCCGTCGACGCCCTCGGCGGTGGTCTTCAGGCCGAACTCGCGGGCGCGCTTCAAGCCATCGGATTCGGGATCGATGCCGACCATCCACACCGGCTCGATCCATTCGGAACGCAGCATCTTCATCACCAGGTCGGTGCCGATGTTGCCCGGGCCGATAATGGCCGCTTTCAGTTTCTTGCTCATGGGTGTTTCCCCTGTTCTTGTTCTGGTCAGGTGAAGCGCACGCTGGCGCTGCCGATGCCGCCGATCTCGACGCGCATGAAATCGCCGGCCTTGACCGGCTCCAGCGGCACCAGCGAGCCGGAGAGGATCACCTCGCCGGCCTTCAGGCCGATGCCGAAGCGGCCGAGGGTGTTGGCCAGCCAGGCCACGCAGTTGACCGGCGAGCCGAGTGCGGCGGCGCCGGCGCCGGTGGAGAGCAGCTGGCCGTTCTTCTCCACCAGCATGCCGCAGGTGACCAGGTCGACCCGGCGCGGCGAGACGGCCTGGTCGCCGAGCACGAACAGGCCGCAGGAGGCGTTGTCCGCCACGGTGTCCTGGATCTTGATCTGCCAGTCCTGGATGCGCGAATCGACCACCTCGAAGCAGGGGATCACGCATTCGGTGGCGGCCAGCACCTCGGCGTTGGTCACGCCGGGGCCCATCAGGTCCTTCTTGAGGATGAAGGCGATCTCGCCCTCGGCGCGCGGCTGGATCAGCTTCTCGCTGATCGGCATGGCCTCGCCGCTGTTGTAGACCATGCGTCGGTGAGGTAGCCGAAGTCCGGCTGGTGCACGCCGAGCATGTTCTGCACGGCCTTGCTGGTGACGCCGATCTTCTTGCCGATCACCCGCTCGCCGGCCGCCAGGCGGCGTTCGAGCATGCGCAGGGAGATGTGGTAGGCGTCCTCGACGCTGATGTCGAAGCCGCGGCTGGTCAGCGGCGACACGGTCTCGCGCTGGGCCATGGCCTGGTAGAGCTCGTCGCCGAGCTGGTCGATCAATGTCTTGTCCATAACGGTCTCTCTCATGAATGGGCGCGGTCCGCCTCGGCGAGGAAGTCCTCGACCAGGCGGGCGAAGCGCTCGGCGTGTTCGATCTGGGTCCAGTGGCCGCACCGGCCGAAGACGTGCAGCTGGCTATTGGGGATCAGCTCGGCCAGGCGCAGCGAGGCCGCCAGCGGGATGATCCGGTCCTCGCGGCCGTGGATGACCAGCGCCTCGTGCGGCAGCGCACGGATGTCGGTTTCGCCGCTGGCGAGATCCTCGATGCCGTGCTGCCGCGGCGGCGGGAACATCGCGGCGAAGGATTCCTGGAAGCCCGGGCGGATGCTGGCCTGGTAGCGCAGCTCGGCCAGCTCGTCGTTGACCAGGTGGCGGTCGTGGGCGAACAGGTCGAGCAGCGCGCGCATGTTGGCCAGCGACGGGGTGTAGCCCCAGGCCGCGTCCAGCCCCGCGGTGAGCGGGAAGGACACGCCGACGCTGCCCATCAGCACCAGCCGACGCACCCGCTGCGGGTGGCGGATGGCCAGGGCCAGCGCCAGGCCGCCGCCGAAGGAGTTGCCGACGATATCGGCGCGCTCGATGCCCAGGGCGTCGAGCACGCCGATGGCATGCTCGACCCAGCGCGCCTGGCTGTACTTGCTATCTGCCGGACGCTCGCTGTAGCCGAAGCCGAGCATGTCCGGGGCGATCACCCGCCGCGTTTGCGCCAGCTGCGGGATGATCCCGCGCCAGTTGGCCCAGGCGGTGACGCCGGGGCCGGAGCCGTGGATCAACAGCAGCGGAAAGCCTTGGCCCTGGTCGTGCAGGTTGGTGCGGTAGCCGGCGGCGAGGATCTCGCGGCCGATTTCCGGGCTGTGCTCGGGTGCGTTCATGGCCGGGTCCTCAGAGCTTCACGCAGACGTTCTTCAGCTCGGTGTAGAACTCCAGCGAGTGCACCCCGCCCTCGCGGCCGATGCCCGACTGCTTGGCGCCGCCGAAGGCGGTGCGCAGGTCGCGCAGGAACCAGCTGTTGACCCAGACGATGCCGGCCTCGATGCGCCCGGCGACGCGGTGCGCGCGCGAGGCGTTCTCGGTCCAGATCGCCGAGGCCAGGCCGTAGGGCAGGCTGTTGGCCAGCGCGATGGCCTCCTCCTCGCTGTCGAACGGGCGGATATGGCAGCAGGGGCCGAAGATTTCCTCGGTGACCACCGCCGAGTCGTCGGGCAGGCCGGTCCAGATGGTCGGCTGCACCCAGGCGCCGCCGGCCAGGTGCGCCGGCATCTGCGGCACGCCGCCGCCGGTGACCAGGGTGGCGCCTTCGTCGGCGGCCTTCTGGTAGTAGGAAAGGACCTTCTCGCGGTGCTTGAGGCTGACCAGCGGGCCGAAGTTGGCCTGGGGATCGTTCGGCTCGCCTATCACCAGCGCCTCGGCGCCGGCCTTCAGGCGGGCGACGAACGCGTCGAAGATCGGCCGCTCGACATAGACCCGCTCGGTGCCCAGGCAGACCTGGCCGCAGTTGGCGAAGGCCGAGCGCAGGGTGCCCTCGATGGCCTTGTCCAGGTCGCAGTCGGCGAAGACGATGCCGGCGTTCTTGCCGCCCAGCTCCAGCGACACCTGGCGCACGCCCTTGGCGGCGGCGCGCATGATGGTCTCGCCGGTGCCGGTCTCGCCGGTGAAGGTGATGGCGTCTACGCCCGGATGGGCGGTGAGCAAGGCGCCGGCCGAATCGCCGCCGAAGCCGTGCACCACGTTGTACACCCCCGGCGGCACGCCGGCCTCGTTCATCACCTCGCCGAGCAGCGCGGTGGTGCTCGGGGTTTCCTCGGACGGCTTGACCACCACGCAGTTGCCGCAGGCCAGCGCCGGGCCGACCTTCCAGGTCATCAGCAGCAGCGGCAGGTTCCACGGCTGATCACGCCGATCACCCCCTTGGGCCGGCGCACCGCATAGTTCAGCGCGCCGGCGCCGTCCGGGGTGGCCATCTCGAAGGCCTCGGTCGGCACGTTCTTGATCAGGTCGGCGAATACCTTGAAGTTGGCCGCGCCGCGCGGAATGTCGATGTGCGAGGCCAGCGACCTAGGCTTGCCGGTGTCCCGGCATTCGGCGTCGAGGAACTCGTCGAAGCGCGCGTTGATGCCGTCGGCGACGCGGTGCAGGATCTCGCTGCGCTCGGCCACGCTCATCCGCCCCCAGGGGCCCTTGAACGCGGCGCGCGCCGCCTCGACCGCGGCATCGACCTCGGCCGCGCCGGCCTCGTGGACCCGGGCGATCGGCTGGCCGGTGGCCGGGTCGACGTTGTCGAACAGCTTGCCGCTGGCCGAGCCGACGTATTCGCCGTTGATGAAGTGTCTGATTTCTTTCATGGGCACGCTCTTCTCGTCAGGCAAAAATCAGGTCAGCGCGGTGAGGAAGCGCTCGTTGAGCTGGCGGTCGTGGTAGAAGATCGCCTTGCCCAGCTGGTCGGTGGTCCAGGTCACGGTGGGCTGGTCCGGGTAGTGGTAGTCGCCGCCGCAGAACACCTCGTTGCGGTTGCCCGAGGGGTCGAAGAAGTAGATGGTCTTGCCATGGGTCAGGCCATGGCGGGTCGGGCCGATGTCGATCGAGGTGTTGGTCATGCTGATCAGGTCGGCGGCGCGCAGCACGTCGTCCCAGGTGTCGAGGAAGAACGACACGTGGTGCAGCTTGGCCTTCTCCGGGTGGTGGATGAACGCCACGTCGTGGGCCTTCATGCTCAGGGTGAGGAACTGCGCGATGCGCGTGCCGGTCGGGTCGAGCACCTGCTCGGCGAGGCTGAAACCGAGCACTTCGGTGAACAGCCGCAGGGTTTCCGGCAGTTCGTCGCCGTACAGCAGGGCATGGTCGAAGCGGGTCGCGCGCATGCCCTTGAGGCCACGCGGCCAGGCTTCCGGGTTGACCTCGGCCAGGCCCCACTTGCCGGTCATCTGCTTCTCGGCGTACAGCTCGAAGCGATGCCCGGACGGCGCGGCGAAGCGGATGCGCCGGCCGCAGCCCTTGAGCTCGCCGGCAGGGATGCTTTCGACCATGCAGCCGAAGGCCACCAGGTCTTCGGTCAGGCGGCCGAGGGTGGCGTCGTCGATGACCTTGAAGGCCATGAAGTCCATGCCCGGCTCGGCGGCTTCACGCAGCACCACGGAGAACTTGTCGGTCTCGGTCCAGCCCTTGAGGTAGACGCGGCCCTTGTCGTCGCGATCCATCTCGATCAGGCCGAGCAGCTCGACGTAGTGTTCCAGGGCCTTGGCCATGTCCAGCACGCGCAGCTGCACGTGGCCGGGACGCAATACACCTTTTTTCATGTCGACACCTTTTTGTCTTTGTTGTTGGGTCATTACGGGGGCGCTAATGCGCGGGAATGCCGGGCGTTTCGGGCCGCGGCGGGCGTTCGATGGCCAGGTCGCTGCGCGGGAACAGCCGGCAGGCCAGCACCTGGCCCCGGACGCGGGCCTGCTCGGGCACGTGCCTGCTGCTCATGCGTCCGCAGTCGAACTCGCCGCTGAGCACCTGCACCTTGCACAGGCCGCAGCCGCCGCCGCGGCAGCCGACCGGCAGGCAGTGCAGCTGCTGCTGTTCCATGGCCTGCAGCACGCTCTGGTCGCCGGCGCAGGTGAAGCTGGCACCGCTGGTCACCTCGGTAATGCGATAGGACGGTTCCATGCGCTCACCTCAGATGCGTTTGAACAGGGCGGAACGGGGCGCCTCGACCGCGTTGTCGGCGGCACTGAAGAAGCGCTCCATGAAGATGTCGCGTTCGAACAGGCGGCCCTGCATCAGGGTGGAGATGGCCGCGTCGATCATCGGCGGCGGCCCGCACAGGTAGGCCTTGTGCCCGCCGAAGCGGCCGTCGAAGTGCGCCTTGGCAGCGTCGTGGACGAAGCCTTTGAAACCGCTCCAGCTCGGGTCGTCATTGGCCTGACTGAGCGCCGGCACGTAGTGGAAGTTGGCGTGCTCGGCGGCCAGCCGCTCGAACAGCTCGCGGTTGTACAGCTCGGCGAGGTTGCGCGCGCCCTGGAACAGGGTGATCTGGCGCGTATCGCCCTGCGCCAGCAGGTCGAGGATCATCGACTGCGGGCTGGACAGCCCCGAGCCGCCGGCGATGAAGATCAGGTCGCCGGGCTGCGAGCCGCGCACGAAGAACTGCCCGTAGGGGCCTGACAGCTTGAGCCGGTCGCCGACCTGCAGTTGCCGGTGGATGAAGGTGGTGGCGGCGCCACCCTCGACCAGGCGGATATGCAACTCGGCTTCGTCGGCGCGCCCCGGTGGGTTGGCCAGCGAGAAGGCGCGGCTGCCGTCGATGCCCGGCAGCTCGAGGTTGACGTACTGGCCGGCCTGGAAGGCCATCGGCCGGTCCAGTTTCAGCCGCAGGCCCTTGATGGTCGGCGACAGCTCGACGATGGCGCTGACGCTGGCGGCATAGTCCTCCACCGGATGGCCGGCGAAGTCCGGGTCGACGTCGATGTCGGCCTCGATGGTCACGTCGCTCTGCACCGTGGCACAGCAGGCCAGCACCTTGCCTTCGTCGCGCTCGACATCCATCAGGGCGAAGGGCGAGGCGGCGCCGATCTCGACCTCGCCGTCGAGCACCTGCACCTTGCAGGTCGCACAGGTGCCGTGGCCGCAGGCGAACGGCAGCCAGACGCCCTGGCGCAGGGCCGCCTGGAGGATGGTCTGGCCTTCCTCGACCTCGATCTGTTCGCCGGTCGGTTCGATGGTCACTTGATAGCTCATGGCGAAACCCTCAACTGCAGGAGCCGGCGATGCCGTTCAGGCCGGGCGTGTCCAGGCGCAGCATGTCCTTGTGGCGCAGGCCGTTGGCCTCCAGGCTGGCGGACAGCTCGGGCTGGAACGGCTGGTCGTTGAGGTACCAGGTGGCCTGGCGCAGGTCGGCGGCGGCGCTGTCCGGGTGGGCGGCGAAGGCCGGCGCGATCACCTGGTCGAGCAGTTCGGCGAAGCTCAGGCTTGGCGCCACCAGCAGCGCCAGCGGCGAGCAGAACATCAGGTGGCGGTCCCAGCCGACGTACAGCAGCTGGTTGCCGTGGAAGTGCTCTTGCACATCGAGCGGGCGAAAACGGTATTCGCCGATCGCTTTGACGGTCATGGGATGTCCCTCTTGTTCTTGGAATGGGACGGGGCGGCGCTGACCGCCCCGTGGTCGCGGGTCGTTCAGCTGGCCTCGGGCAGTTCCCCGGCGGGCTTGCCGTCCTTCCATTGCTGCCAGCGGCGCTGGTCGCGCGAGCCGAGGTAGTCGAAGTTGTCCTCGCCGAGGTTGATCCGGTAGTAGTCGCGCACCACCGACTCGACGTCGGCGCCGCCGCAGTTGCCCTGGTAGATCTGGTGCACCGGCAGCCAGGCCTGCACGTACTTCTGCGGCTCGTTCTTGAAGATGTCGCAGCAGCCGTCGGAGCAGAAGTGGTAGCGCTCGCCCTCGTGCACGTGACTGCGGTGGCTGATCCTGGTCGGGTCGCCGGGCTCGGTGAAGATGGTCGGGATCTGGCAGACCTGGCACAGCTGCGGCAGGGTCGGGTTGTAGAAGCGCTCGCCCTTCTCCTGCTGCTCGCGCCAGAAGGTGAAGCGCGCGCGGTAGTACTGGTCGAAGGTCTCCGGGTACTTGGCCGAGAGCCAGTCCATCTCCTCGTCGGTCGGCATCCAGGTGTGGAAGTTGGTGGCCTGGCTGTACTGGTAGAAGGTCGCCCAGGCCTGGTGGCTGACGTGCTGCTTGGCCTCCATGCACTGCTCGACGTACTTCGGCGGGCGAATGCCGTAGCGCTCCAGGTCCTTGAACAGCGCGCCGCCGGCCTGCTCGAAGTAGACCTCCCAAGCCTCGGCCCAGGACATCACCTTGTTCGGCAGCATGTAGTCCATCATCATCCCGACCAGCGACAGCAGGCGGTTGCCGCGCCAGAACCACTTGTCGATCCAGCCCTGGATGATCGGCACGTTGTCCTCGTGCTGCTCGAGCAGGAACTTGATTACCTCCAGGCCCAGGGTCATGTGCCGCGCCTCGTCGGACTGCGCCGAGAAGCCGAAGGTGACGGTGGCCATGTCGCCGTTGTAGGCGGCGCCGGACATGAACGGCACGAACAACAGGTTGGTCAGCACGTACTCGAAGGAGAACGAGATCGCCGTGAGGAACTCGAACGGCCCCGCCGTGCGCGCGTCGTCGAAGAACGACTTGGGCACCGAGAGGAACCACACGCGGTCGTGCATGTGGGCGAAGTCGTGCATGCCGTCGAAGTGCTTGTTGAAGTGGCTCATGGCGTGCACCTGGGTCTGCACGTGGCGCAGCTCGTCGATCGCCTGCATCTGGCAGGCGACCCGCGCGCCGGCGCCGCCGAAGTGCCGGCCGACCCGGGCGAAGCCCTGGAACGCCTGGTACTCGCAGGGGGTGATGCCGCTGAGGAACAGCTTCAGCGCGTTGACGTAGCGCGCGTCGGAGATGTTCTGCTGGCCGTTGTTCTGCGAGAAGGCGTCGAGGATGGCGTAGAGCTTCTTCTCCTTCTCGGCCTGGTACTTCCAATAGGCGTCCATGGTCAGGCGGAAGGGGTCTTCCCACTTGTCCCAGTCGGTGATCTTGATCCCCTCGAAGCGCTCGTAGGGTAGATGTCTTCCTTCTTCTGGTAGCTGGGCTCCCAGTCGAGGTCGCGGGTCAGGTAGCGGTACTTGTCTTTCAGGCCGAGTTTCTTGTTATTGCTCATCACGGGCTCCTCAGTTCTTCCACTCGAGGACGAAACGCTCGTCGTCCTCGTCGACGTTGCCGCCGATGGTGATCACGTCCAGCAGCATTTCCTGCACGTCCCAGTCGCGGCCGAGCATCTGCTCCATGGTGTCGCGGCGGATCTCCAGGCGGCCTTCGGCCTCGATGCGGATCATCGCGGGCTGGTGCTGGACCACCGCGTGGGGGTTGTCGGCGGTGATGGCGTCCACCAGGTAGCGGGCGTTGTCGTTGTCCTGCAGGGCGATATAAACGAGTGACATGACGGGCTCCCTCACTGGTTGAACAGACCGATCTTCTTCAGGCGGGCGGCGAAGGCCTGCTGCACCTCGGCGAGGGCGGCTTGGCCGGTGCTGACCTCGGCCAGCGGCGCCAGCGCCTCGACGACCCGGCCCTGCCAGTGGTCGATCCAGGCCTCGATCCGCGCGCGGTTCTCCGGGCTCTCGGCGGCCACGGTCTTGACCATGGCGTCGACCCAGCGGGCGCTTTCGGCGAACCAGCCGCGCATGAACTCGGTGAGCAGGCCGACGTCGCCGGCGCCCTCGGCGCTCAAGGTCTCGTCGAACTTCTGGTAGATCAGCGGGAACAGCAGGCCGTCGCTGACCAGGTTCTGCAGCAGCGTCAGCTCGAACCAGTCGCTGACCACCAGGCTGTCCTCGACCAGGCGGCGCAGCGGCTGCCAGGTGGGGTCGAGCAGCCATTGCTGCTTGGCCGCGTCGAGCGAGGTGCCGGTGCCGCCGTCGAGCAGCAGGCCGATGCGCGACAGGTACTGGGCGATGCCGAGGCGGTCCATGGCGTGGTAGATGTGCATCTGGGTGACGGTGGAGGCGGTACCGTCGGCGGCGATGCCGCTGTTGTTCATGTTCGCCGCCAGTTCCGCGTGGCGCAGCGGCACCAGCACGCGCAGCACCCGTTCGCGCTGCTCGTCGCTCAGGCGCTGCAGCAGCCCGCGCTTCTCGCAGAAGGCGAACTCGTGCTCGGTGGTTTCCTGCATGCGCGCGCGGGTCTGCACATAGGCGCCGTAGTAGTACTGGCGCGGATCGCTGACCGCGTACCAGTCGCGCATGCTCAGGCAGGTGCGGGCGGGGTCGTTGAGCAGCTTGTCGGGCTGCCACAGCGGCCGGTAGTGGAAGTTGATCTTCGACTCGATGTCGTAGCTGGCTTCCTGGTAGCGGCTGGCCGGCTTGTCGCCGAAACGCCGGCGGATATGGCTGAACGTCTGGCGGATCGGCTCCACCGTGTGCGTCTTGATCTCTATGCTCATCTTGACCGTACCTTGTTGTTTTTGTGGTATCCGGTTGCCAGGTGGGCGCCGCGCCTGCGCTAGTGGTCGGTGCGCCTGGGCATGCGCGAGCCGGCCTCGCCGAAGCGCCACTTGACCATGTCCGCATCGACGATCGCGGCCATCGCGGCATCCATGTGCTCGACCCGGTTGTGCCGGCAGAACAGCTCGAAGGCATCGCGCGGCAGCACCAGCTCGACGAACATCTCCGGCGAGCCGATGGCGAAGTCGAACTCGACGAAGCGCGCGCCCGGTGCGCTGCGAACACGGACGTAGCGCTTGAATTGTTCGAAGCTGTTTTCCGACACGGCCATGGCCCTCTCCCGGGTTGCGCTGCTTGCCGAGGGACTTCAGCAACCGCTGTGCCAACGGCGCGAGAGGAATCGCAGGGCGAAACCAACTCACTGAAAACCAAGCGTTTATTTCCAGTTGCGGGTAGCTGGCGAGGGGGTTGGCGGGCCGCTGGGGCAGGCCTGCGAAGGGGGAAGGGATTGATCAATTGATCAATGCGGGAGAGGCGCGTTGCGCAAATGATTTAATCATTTGGTTGAAAATCCCGCGGCAAAAGCATTCCATCTGGCGTGTGACCAGACAGTCATCGTTCTGCCTCGATCCGCCGGCGCAAGGCTGGCGGCTCATCCCTACAAGAAGAAAACAAGGGGCGCCCAATGGCACTTAAATACAAGCCCGAGATGCAATATGCGGATCTGCAGGACCTCAGCAGCCAGATCCGTTTCGTCACCACCGAAGGCAAGATCTGGCTCGGCGAGCAGCGCATGCTGCTGATGCAGCTGTCTTCGCTGGCCAGCTTCCGCCGCGAGATGATCAGCCTGATCGGCGTCGAGCGGGCCAAGGGCTTCTTCCTGCGCCTGGGCTACCAGTCCGGCCTGAAGGATGCCGAGCTGGCGCGCAAGCTGCGCCCGGACAGCAGCGAGCTGGAGATCTTCCTCGCCGGGCCGCAGCTGCATTCGCTCAAGGGGCTGGTCAAGGTGCGCCCGCTGGAAGTGGACATCGACATCCAGAGCGGGCGCTTCCACGTCGAGATCGAGTGGATCGACTCCTTCGAGGTGGAAATCTGCCAGACCGAGCTGGGCCTGATGGACGAGCCGGCCTGCTGGACCCTGCTGGGCTATGCCTGCAGCTACAGCTCGGCGTTCATGGGCCGGGAAATCATCTTCCAGGAAGTCAGCTGTCGCGGGCGCGGCGACGACAAGTGCCGGATCATCGGCAAGACCGCCGAGGAATGGGGCGACACCAGCACCTTCCAGGCCTACTTCAAGAGCGACCCGATCATCGAGGAGCTCTACGAGCTGCAGACCCAGGTGGCCAACCTGCGCAGCCGCCTGCAGAAGTACGACGGCCAGTACTACGGCATCGGCCAGTCGCCGGCCTACAAGCGCATCTGCCAGACCATCGACAAGGCGGCGCGCGGCAAGGTCTCGGTGCTGCTGCTGGGCGAGACCGGGGTGGGCAAGGAGGTGATCGCGCGCAGCGTGCACCTGCGCAGCGAGCGGGCCGAGCAACCCTTCGTCGCGGTCAACTGCGCGGCGATCCCGCCGGACCTGATCGAGTCGGAACTGTTTGGCGTCGACAAGGGCGCCTACACCGGCGCGGTCAACGCGCGCGCCGGGCGTTTCGAGCGGGCCAACGGCGGCACCATCTTCCTCGACGAGGTGATCGAGCTGACTCCGCGGGCCCAGGCCACCCTGCTGCGGGTGCTGCAGGAAGGCGAGCTGGAACGGGTCGGCGGCGACCGCACGCGCAAGATCGACGTGCGGGTGATCGCCGCCACCAACGAGAACCTTGAGGCGGCGGTCAGGGCCGGGCGCTTTCGCGCCGACCTGTTCTACCGGCTCAACGTCTTCCCGGTGCACATCCCGCCGCTGCGCGAGCGCATCGAGGACATCCCGCTGCTGGCCGAGCATTTCCTGCGCAAGCACCACGAGGAATACGGCAAGAAGACCCTCGGCCTGTCCGACCGCGCGCTGGAGGCCTGCCTGCACTACCAGTGGCCGGGCAATATCCGCGAGCTGGAGAACGTCCTCGAACGCGGGGTGATCCTCACCGACCACAACGAAAGCATCAGCATCGAGGCGATGTTCCCGGGCCTGGCGACGACCACTGGCGGCGGCGACCAGCTGTCCAGCGAGGGCGAACTGGTGCAGCAGCCGTCCGCCCGTGGCGAGGGCTGGCTCGAGCAGATCCTCGACCAGGGCATCAGCCTGGAGGACGTCGAGGCCGGGCTGATGCGCGAGGCGCTGAGCCGCAGCGGGCAGAACATCTCGCAGGCGGCGCGCCTGCTCGGACTGACCCGGCCGGCGCTGGCCTACCGGCTGAAGAAGCTCGACCCGGCCTATCCGCAACAGTGAGGGCGGCGCTTCGCCGGGTTGATCAAATCGACAATCCACCCCACTCGATTTGATGATTTGCTCAAGCGCCCGCGGCGCGCCGGGATTCCTCCTCGCGCCGCGTCTTTCAAGACAAACCCTTTCGAATCAAATGGTTAACCACTAGGAACGGCCCTGCCCAGGCCATGGCACAGCGGTTGCTATGGCCTATGCACCGCTGTTCAACAAAAACAAATAGCTAGTGGTGACCCGTAATGCCGCATTCCCCTGCTTTCGTGCGCAGTGGTGCCGCTCCGCGCGCCAGCGCCTTGCGCACCCTGCTCCTGGCTGGCTTTCCCGTGCTGCTGAGCGGCTGCGAGGCCGCCCTCGACCTGACCGCCGTGCAGCGCCAGGCGGACCAGCCGAGCCAGCGCATCGACTACTACCAGGCCATGGCCGGCACGCCGCGGGTGACGCTGCTGGCCGGCAACGACGGCGTGCTGCTGGCCAGCCGCGACCAGGGCGCCAGCTGGCAACGCCGGCAGATCGCCCGTGGCGCCCACGTCATCGACCTCGACGCCTGCGCCGACGGCAGCTTCGTCGCCCTGGATTTCGCCGGCAGCCTCTGGCACAGCGCCGACGACGGCACCAGTTGGAGCCGCATCGAACTGCCCAGCCAGGAGCAGATGATGACCGCCACCTGCGCGCCGGATGGCAGCTGGTGGGTCGCCGGCAGCTACAGCACCCTGCTCAGCAGCCGCGACCGGGGCGCGAGCTGGCAGACCAGCAGCCTGGACGAGGACGCCATGCTGACCACCCTGCAGTTCATCGACGAGCGGCAGGCGGTGGCCACCGGCGAGTTCGGCCTGGTGTTCACCAGCGAGGACGGCGGCGCGAGCTGGGAGCCCGCCGGCAGCCTGCCCGACGAGTTCTACCCGCACGCCGCGCATTTTCGCAGCCTCGCCGAAGGCTGGGTCGGCGGCCTCAACGGCTTCATCTACCACACCGCCGATGGCGGCGAGACATGGCAGCGCCAGGACACGCCGACCCGCGCGCCGATCTTCGCCTTCAGCGCCGGGGCCGACGACCTGTTCGCCATCGGTGACCACAGCAGTGTGCTGCGCCTGGCCGGCGACCGCTGGCAGGCCCTGGCGCTGCCCAGCGAACCGGTCTACCTGCGCGCCGCGGCGATGACCGCCGAGCACCGCCTGACCGTCGCCGGCGGCAAGGGGCTGCTGCTCAGCCTCGACACCCGCCCGTCCCTGACCGCCGCCCAAGCCCAGTGAGGCCCATGCCATGTCCCTGCATCACTTCACGCATGTCTTCTACCTGGCCAAGGTCTGGCTGTTCCGCCATCCGCGCAGCGTGCTGCTGGTCATCGTCGCGCTGACGCTGCTGTTCGCCACGCGCATCCCGGCGCTGAAGATCTACACCGACTTCGCCGACCTGCTGCCGCAGCAGCATCCCTACATCCAGCTGCACAACGGCATCAAGGACACCTTCGGCGGCGCCAACGTGCTGGTGATCGGCGTCGAGTTCGCGGACGGCGACCTGTTCAGCAACGCCAACCTGGCGACCATCGACCGCCTCACCCAGGCGTCGACAGCCTGCCCGGGGTCAACCACAACCTGGTCAGCAGCCTGACCCACCGCAACTCGCGCAAGATCTGGTTGACCGAGGTCGGCTCGATCAACTCCGAGCCCTACTACCAGCCCGAATTCGGCCCGCTGAGCGACGAGCAGCTGACGGCGATGAAGGCCGACGTGGTGGCCAACCCGCGGGTCTACGGGCCGCTGGTGTCGCCGGACCTGAAGGTGGCGCTGGTCAAGGCGCAGCTGATCGAGGGCCAGCTCGACTATGAGCAGACCTTCGCCCAGCTGCAGGCGCTGCGCCAGGGCGAGGCCCGCGACGGGGTGAAGATCTACGCCACCGGCCAGCCGGTACTGGTGGGCTGGGCCTACACCTACATGGAGCAGATCCTGCAGATCTTCCTGTGCACCGTGCTGGCGATGCTGGCGCTCTTGGTGTTCCACTTCCGCAAGGCCTACGGCGTGCTGATCCCGCTCGGCGGGGTGATGGTGTCGACCATCTGGGGCCTGGGCATCATCAGCCTGCTGGGCTTCAACCTCGACCCGCTGGGCCTGGTGATTCCCTTCCTGATCGCCGCGCGCGCCATGAGCCACGGCGTGCAGCTGGTCGAGCGCTACTATGCCGAGGTGCGCGTGCTCGGCGACGGCCCGCTGGCGGCGCGTGCCACCTTCGACAGCCTGTTCCGCCCCGGCACCCTGGGCATCGCCTCGGACGCCATCGGCCTGGCGCTGATCGCCATCGGCTCCATCGCACTGAACACCAAGCTGGGCATCTACGCCTCGCTGTGGGCGACCACGGTGATCTTCTCGGTGCTGATCGGCGTGCCGCTGCTGCTGTCGATCCTGCCGACGCCGCAGCACCCGCAGATCAAGGAAACCTTCCTGCGCCACGTCGGCGGCGTCTGCGCCGCGACCGTCGCCCGCCCCGGCGCGGCCGGCAAGCTGCTGGGCTTCGCCGCGCTGGCGATCCTCGCCGGGCTCTGGGCCTCGTCGCAGGTGACCATCGGCGACTCCGAGCCGGGTTCGCCGATCCTCTATCCGGAGCACGACTACAACGTCTCCTCGAAGCAGATCAACCAGCGCTTCCCCGGCTCCGAGGAGCTGTACATCATCGCCGAGCACGCGGAGAAGGGTGGCATCAAGCGCCCCGAGGTGCTCGGCGCTCTGCAGTCGCTGCAGGCGCACATGCTCGCCGACCCCTCGGTCGGCGGCAGCAAGGGCCTGCCGGACCTGATCAAGCAGGTCAACCGACTGATGCACAACGACGACCCGCGCTGGTTCCAGATCCCGCATGACGCCGATTACGTCGGCGGGCTGATGTTCACCTACATGGCCTCCAGCCCGATCCCCGGCGCGCTCAACGAGTTCAACGACACCGACGACCGCATCGCCAACCTGGTCTTCTACTACAAGGACCGCCAGGGCGAGACCATCCGCCGCGCCATGCACATGGCCAAGCAGTGGATCGCCGAGCACGGCGAGGAGGTGCCCGGCCTGAGCATCCGCCTGGCCGGCGGCACCCTGGGCGTCGCCGCGGCGATGAACGAGTCGGCCTTCGACACCAACCTGCTGGTGCTGCCGCTGGTGTTCCTGCTGATCTTCGCCTTCGTCATGGCCTTCTACGCCAGCTGGCACGCCGGGCTGATGATGCTGATGGCGATGCTCTTCGCCACCGTGCTGACCTACGCCTACATGGGCCTGGCCGGCATGAGCATCGACATCAACACGGTGCCGGTGATCGCCGTCGGCATCGGCGTGGGCATCGACTACTCGATCTACATGATGGACCGCATCCGCGAGGAGATGGTCAAGAGCGGCCGGCTGGCCGCCGCCGTGCACCGCGCCATCGCCACCACCGGCATGGCGGTGAGCTTCACCGCGATGACCCTGATGGCCGGCATCGTCATGTGGGTGCTGCTCTCGGACCTGCGCTTCCAGGCCGACGCCGCGCTGCTGCTGTGCGTGATGATCGTGCTCAACGGTTTCACCTCGATGCTGCTGGTGCCCGCCTGGGTGCTGGTGTTCAAGCCGCGCTTCATCACCGATGCCTACGCAGACGAGGACGGGATCATCCACGCCGACCACGATCTGCCCGCCGAATCCCTGCCGGCGACCCCGCGGGTCGAGGCTGGGCTGCCACAGGGGACGGCGTCCCCGGCCTGAGACCGGACGCGCTGCCCCCATCCCCTGATCGCAAGAGGAACTGCCAATGCAGAGAACAACAAGAAAAAACCTGCGCACCCTGGGACTCGCCATGCTCGGCGGTACCGGCGTGGCCCTGACACCGCTGGCCAGCGCACTGGCCGAGGAAGAAACCCGCTATACCGGCTATTACGAGAACGCCACCCATGTGCGCGATTCGGCCGGCCTGTCGAAATTCCGCAACACCCTGCAGCTCAATGCCGACCGCGTGCTGGAAGACCGTGGCGCGTTTCGCAACATCAAGTTCCACGGCACCTTCCGCGGCACCTACGACGGCGTCTACGACCTCAACTCCAGCGAATACGGCAGCGGCGCGGGGGGCGCCATCCAGCTGGAGAACACCGCCGGCGGCAACTCCGTGCCGCATGGCGGCGGGCTGGCCGTGCCCGGCACGCTGCTCGGCTTCGACCCGGTGCGCAACCCCAACGAGGGCATGATCGTGCTCGGCGAGAACCTGCACCGGACCCGCGGCGGCGTCGGTTTCGGCGTGCCGGTGCGGCCCTGCGACAAGGACAGCCGCGGCTGCATCGACGACTACCTGGATGCGGACACCAACGACCTGCGCTTCCCCGAATTCAACGAGCGCCTGGACTTCATCCGCGAGCTGTACCTGGACTTCGACCACGGCCTGCCCAACGGCGACATGGTCAGCTGGCGGGTCGGCAAGCAGCAGGTGATCTGGGGTCGCACCGACCTGTTCCGCGTGCTCGACGTGATCAACCCGGTCGACTTCTCGCGCAACAACATCTACGACGAGCTGGAGGACATCCGCATCCCGATGTGGATCGCCAAGGCCGACTGGCGCATGGGCGCCGGCGAGGTGTTCGACGACCTCAACCTGTCGTTCGTCTGGAACTTCGACAAGTTCCGCCCGCACAACCTCGGCCAGTGCGGCACGCCCAACGCGATCCTCGATGCGGCCTGCTTCTTCCGCGGCATGAACAACCTGTGGGAGAACGGCGGCACGGTGGCCAACTTCGCCGGCGCCAGTCCGGCCGGTGGCCTGGCCACCGACTTCGGACCCGGGCAGATCGGTATCCGCAAGGCGCACATGCCGTCCTGGAGCCTGTCCAACACCCAGTTCGGGGTGAAGCTCGAAGGGGTCTACGGTGATCTCGGCTTCAGCCTCAACGCGCTGACCTACCGCTCGCAGCTGCCCTCGCTGCGCGGCGGCATCCCGGCGACCAACGCCTTCACCGGCACCACCGAGGTGTGGCCGAGCCTGATCGCCTTCGATATCCACTTCCCGCGGGTCAACCTGCTCGGCGGTTCGCTGGACTACTACTCGCAGGCCATCGACACGGTGTTCCGCTTCGAAGTGGCGCACACCTCCGGCGAGGAATTCGCCAACACCCTGCAGTCGCGGCTGTTCTCCGAGTCCGACGTGACCCGCTACGTGATCGGCGCCGACAAGAACGTGTTCATCCCCTTCCTCAACCCGGGCCGCGCCTTCCTCATCTCCGGCCAGCTGTTCGGCCAGCACATCCACGAGCACCAGGAGGAGAAGCGCGCCTGGGGCAAGGCCGGCATGCCGGACTGGGAGCAGAACTGGATCGCCACCCTGCTGTTCAAGGGCTGGTGGATGAACGACCGCCTCAGCCCGCAGCTGCTCGCCGCGCACGATTTCAAGGCCCAGGCCACGGCCATCGCGCCGAGCGTCGAGTACCTGTTCAGCGACAACCTGCGGATCATCGCCGGCGCCAACGTCAAGGTCGGCCGCGGCGCCCGCGAGTTCGACGACTGCCGCAGCTGCAACCCCTGGGACCCCTTCACCAGCGCCGGCCAGCCGGCCGGCTACACCCTCGGCCTGGGCGGCTACGAGCCACTCGGTCGCTTCCGCGCCGGCCCCATCGGCATGGCGCAGAAGGAAGACGAACTGCAACTGACCCTGCGCTACAGCTTCTGATCACGAGGAACGGACACTATGAACAACAAGAACATCTTCCGTCTGAGCGCCCTGGGCCTGACGCTGCTCGCCGCTGCCGCCCGCGCGGACGTGGTGGGGAACTCCTTCCAGCCTTACGCCGAGGGCAAGCCGAGCTTCGACGGCCTGAGCGTCGGCATGACCATCGACCAGTCCAACGTCGCGCGATTCAAGGAGATCATCGACCCGGCCTTCTACAGCTTCATCGAGAAGGGCTGGGCCGCGCTGAAGATCGGCGAGACCACCTCCTTCGACCTCAACCCCAAGTACGTCGAGGCCAGCCGCAACGGCATGGACAAGGTCAGGCTGGGCGCCAAGCCGGGCGAGATCGAGGGCTGGGCCGCCGGCCGGCCGTTCCCCCAGGAGCCGGACGCCAACGATCCGCGCGCCGGCGAGAAGCTGGCCTGGAACTACAAGTACGGCTACAACTGGGGCGACAGCGCGGCGATCTACCCGTTCTACTGGAAGTACCGTGACATGAACTCGGGCAAGGTCGAGCGCACCATCAAGTTCAACTTCCACTTCCTCAACTTCACCGGGCGGGTGATCCAGGAACCGACACCGGCGATCACCCCCAACCCCTCGCAACTGTTCCGCGGCATCTACGTCAACGTGCAGGAGCCGCATGACGTGCGCAACACCCAGCTGTTGATCCACCGCGCCGAGGACGACCTCAAGCGCGACAACTCCTGGCTCTACCTCGGCTTCCAGCGCCGCGTGCGCCGCCTGGCCACCGGCCAGGTGACCGACGCCTTCCTCGGTTCGGACCTGATGATCGAGGACTTCGAGGGCTACAACGGGCGCATCTCCGACATGAACTGGAGCTACAAGGGCACCCGCTACATGCTGATGCCGTTCTACAACCACAACGAGCTCAAGCTCGACGCCGAGACGCACAAGGACGGCGACGGCTACCAGGTGGTGGCCTTCGGCGGCCAGGGCGGCTGCTTCCCGGAGATCACCTGGCAGCTGCGCAAGGTCTACGAGGTCGAGGCCGCGCCGGTGGACGCCAGCCACCCGCTGGCCAAGCGCGTGCACTACATGGACGCGCAGACCTTCACCGTGCCGCGCACCATCTCCTACGACCGCAAGGGCGCGCTGTGGAAGACCTTCACCATCGGCCAGGCCCACCCGGACCACCACCTGCCGGTCAACCAGGGCAGCGGCGTGTCGATCGACGACAGCTTCAGCATGATCGACGTGCAGGCCATGCACTGCACCTCCGGCCAGTTCAAGGGGGTGGTCGACGCCAAGCTGAGCCCGCCGGAGATGTTCAGCGTGCAGCACATGCGCGCCACCGGCAACTGACCCGCCGCGCCGCCCGGTGCCCCTGCCGGGCGGCAACCTTCCCCGCCTGACGCGCCGGCCGGCCTCGTGCCGGTGCGCCGGGTGCCGTGCAGGAACCCAATCATGCAGAACAACGCGAACGCATCGGACCCGCTGCGCGACCAACTCGTGCTGCTGACCGACAGCAAGGCCAACATCCTCTACGCCAGCCCGGCGCTGTGCCGGCACCTCGGCCGGAGCGCGGACGCCCTGAACGGGCAGCCGGCATCCATGCTGCGCCATCCGGACATGCCGGACGGGCCGTTGAAGGACCTGTGGGCGACCCTCGGCCGCGGCCAGCCGTGGATGGGGATGATGAAGAACCGCCGCGCCGACGGCCAGCCGCTCTGGGTCGATGCCTTCATCAGCCCGGTGCTCGACGGCGGCGTGGTCAGTGAATACCAGGCGATCTACCACCTGCCGGATGCCGCCGCCATCCAGCGCGCGGCCGATATCTATCGCATCCGCAGCCAGGGCCGGCAGCCGGCGGCATTGCGCTGGCGCTGGCTGGGCCGGACCCGTGCGCAGGTGCTGCTGGCCACGCT
>NZ_AZSV01000060.1:0-27415 GCF_000582595.1 Pseudomonas sp. BAY1663 | reverse complement strand
GGGACCGGCTGCCGTGCCCGCCGGCCCGCTTGCCGGGGGCGGCCAGCGTGCCCGCCGCGTTCGTAGCGGATTATCGATGCGAGCCGTGCCTGCGGGTAATGCTCGATTCGAGCGACCTGGCCGCGCGTGAGCGGCAGCGCTTCATCGACCAGCGTTGGGCGTTGAGCCCGCAGTCCGACCGCATGGGCGCCCGGCTGTGCGGCGAGCCCTTGCGGGCGGAGGCGCTGCAATGGTCGCAAGGCGTGGTCGGCGGCAGCATCCAGGTGCCGCCGGATGGCCAGCCGATCGTGCTCATGGCCGACCGCCAGACCATGGGCGGCTATCCATTGCTGGGCTGGTTGCACCCACTGGACCTGCCGCGCCTGGCGCAGTCCCCGGCGCATCAGCGGCTAGGCTTTCGGCCTGTCGAGCGGGCGCAGGTCCAGGCCGAACTGCGGCAGTTCTATCGTTTCTTTCGTGGCTGAGAGATTGGCGGCACGCCCGACGCTCAAAAGCATCGCCCCGAGGTCGGGCCTCCCACGAAAGCAATCGATGCACACCGGACCCGGTGGGCGCGCCCTCGCGGCGATTGCAGGCCGCAGGCCTGCCCGATGTTCGGAGCACCAGACCCTAGCGCATCTGTACTTCGATCACGCCATCGGCATTGACGGTCACCTGCCGGGTGCCGGCTTCGATTTCCGGTACCGGCGCGGCATCCATCATGTTCATCTTCATGGCCGCGCCGCGCATCACCGGTTGGTAACCGGCGCTGTTGAGATTGAGGCTGACCAGCTTGTAGCCGGTGCCGCCAAGGGCCTCGGTGGCCAGCTGGGCACGGGCGCGGAAGGCCGTTACCGCATCCTTGAGCAGGGCGTCCTCGTTCTGCTTGCGGATCGGATCGGAGACGCTGAAGTGCATGCCGCCCATCTTCAGGCTCTGCATCAGTTCGGCGGTCAGCTTGGACAGGCTGGCGAAATCGCTGCTTTCCAGGCGCAGCTCGGCGCGCTCGCGCCAGGCGGTGATCTTCTGGCCCTTTTCCTCGTAGACCGGATAGCTGCTGCGGCTGCCCTGGCTGACGATCACTGCCTTTTCCTGGCGCGCGCGCTGCAGCGCCTGGTTGATCGTGCGGGTGGTTTCGGCGGCGAGCTGGGCCGGGTCGCTGTGTTGCGCCTCGCTGTAGAGCGTGACGTGCATGCGGTCATGGGCGACTTCGCTACTGACTTCGGCGCGCAGGGCGACCTGGTTGTAGTGCTGTTGTTCGGCTGCAGCGGGGAGGCTGCAGGCGGCTGCGAGGCAGGCCAGCAGGACGGCGCCGCGGGAGAAGGTATGGGGCATGATGGCTCCTTGGTATGAGCACCGACGACGGTGCGTAAACCGAGACTGTACCCTCCCCGGCGAAGGTGTGCAGCCTCCTGTGCGGCGCGTTGCCGCATTGCA
This sequence comes from Pseudomonas sp. BAY1663, assembly GCF_000582595.1. NCBI lineage: Bacteria > Pseudomonadati > Pseudomonadota > Gammaproteobacteria > Pseudomonadales > Pseudomonadaceae > Pseudomonas > Pseudomonas sp. BAY1663. Next base: position 25,999 of record NZ_AZSV01000060.1, on the reverse strand, counting down.
GGCAGGCTCGGGAGCGGCTTGGTTATACTCCGGCGAATTGTTGGAGACTTCATGTACGCATCCGTTCCGCTGCTTTCGGCCAGCCGCCAGAACCTCCGGCTGCTGACGCTCATCCGCATCCTCGTCCTGGCGGCGCAATCCGGTGCTGTCGGGCTGGCCTATGCCACTCAGTTGCTGACGCTGCCGTGGCTGGCGCTGGGCGTTACCCTGGCGGTGTCGGCGCTTCTTTGCCTCGGTACCGCGCTGCGCCTGCGCGGCCCCTGGCCGGTCACCGAGCTGGAATACGCGGTGCACCTGGCCGGCGACCTGCTGGTCCATAGCGCGCTGCTGTATTACTCCGGTGGTTCGACCAACCCCTTCGTCTCCTATTACCTGGTGCCGCTGACCATCGCCGCCGCGACCCTGCCGTGGCTGTACTCCATCGTGCTGTCCGGGTTGGCGCTGCTGGGCTATACGCTGATGCTGGTCTGGTACGACCCGCTGACATTGCCGCCGTTCGAGCGCGCCACGCTGCAGGTCTACGGCATGTGGCTGAGCTTCGCCCTGGCGGCGGCGCTGATCACCTTCTTCGTCGCGCGCATGGCCGAGCAACTGCGCCGCCAGGAACAACAGCAGGCGCAGCGGCGCGAGGAAAGCATGCGCGACCAGCAACTGCTGGCCGTGGCCACGCAGGCGGCCGGTGCGGCCCATGAGCTGGGCACCCCGCTGGCGACCATGAGCGTGCTGCTCAAGGAGTTGCGCCAGGAATACAAGGAGCCGCAGCTGAACGAGGACCTCGGCTTGCTGCAGTCGCAGGTCCAGCTGTGCAAGGAAAGCCTGCGCCAGCTGGTGCGTGCCGCCGAGGCCGATCGTCGCCAGGCGATCGTCGAGCAGACCGCGCGTGAGTGGGTCGAGTCGGTGCTGCAGCGCTGGCACCTGATGCGTCCGGAGGCGACCTATCGCTTCCAGTGCATCGGCCGCGGCAGCGCGCCCCGCCTGATGCCGCCGGCGGATCTCAGCCAGTCGTTGCTCAACCTGCTGAACAACGCCACCGACGCCAGCCCCGAGGATCTCGATATCCGTCTCGACTGGGACGCCCAGTGGGTCAAGTTGACCATCCGCGACCATGGCGCCGGTGTACCCTTGGCCATCGCCGAGCAAATCGGCAGGCCGTTCATCACCACCAAGGGCAAAGGCTTCGGTCTTGGCCTGTTTCTCAGCCAGGCCAGCGTGACGCGCGCCGGCGGCACAGTGAAGCTCTACAATCACGAGGACGGTGGCACACTGACCGAACTGCGCTTGCCGCATGGTTCGGTTCGCGCCTGATCCTGATCGTGACCCAATGCGAGGAATGCACAGATGACCGACGAATTGCAGCAAGAGGGTGAAGAACAACCTCATCTGCTGTTGGTGGATGACGACCCGACGTTCACCCGCGTCATGGCGCGCGCCATGAGCCGCCGTGGGCTGCAGGTCAGTATTGCCGGTTCGGCCGAAGAAGGCTGATGCTGGCCAAGCAGGACATCCCCGACTATGCGGTGCTCGACCTGAAGATGGAGGGTGATTCCGGCCTGGTGCTGCTGCCCAAGCTGCTCGAGCTGGACCCGGAGATGCGGGTGCTGATCCTGACCGGCTACTCGAGCATCGCCACCGCGGTGGAGGCGATCAAGCGCGGCGCTTGCAACTACCTGTGCAAGCCCGCCGATGCCGACGACGTGCTGGCGGCACTGCTGTCCCAGCACGCCGATCTGGACAGCCTGGTGCCGGAAAACCCGATGTCGGTCGATCGGCTGCAGTGGGAGCACATCCAGCGGGTGCTGAGCGAGCACGACGGCAATATCTCCGCCACGGCTCGCGCGCTGGGCATGCATCGCCGCACCTTGCAGCGCAAACTGCAGAAGCGGCCGGTCAGGCGATAAAAGCCTCTGTCTGAGTTGGCTGTTGCGAAGAGACGTACCCCTGTAGGAGCGGGCCATGCCCGCGAATCTTTCTGTGCGCAAAGCTTTGCGCGCATGGCCCGCTCCTACGGGCGTTCGGAACACCTCGACATCGACACTTCGAGCAACCTGCAATTGGGGCAAGCGCGATAAAAAGCCGCCCTGGACTGGCTCCGGTTTCCAGCTTAGGGCTTGTCTACGGTTAACATAGGGCGGCCTCTTCATTCCCAGGTTCGTCCATGCTTTCCGTCGTCCTGCAGACCCTGAGCATCACCGCTCCGGTATTCGCCATGCTGTTTCTCGGCGTGGCGCTCAAGCGCGTTGGCTGGATCGATGCGGCCTTCATCCAGACGGCCTCGGCGCTGGTGTTCAAGGGCACCATGCCGACCCTGCTGTTCATCTCGATCCTCAAGGCCGACCTGGATGCTGCGCTGCAGCCGGCATTGCTCGGTTACTTCGTGCTGGCGACCATCGCAACCTTCATCCTGGCCTGGTGCTGGGCGATCTGGCGTTGCCCGCCCGAGGATCGCGGGGTCTACGTGCAGGGGGCCTTTCGCGGCAACAACGGTATCGTCGGCCTGGCATTGGCCGGCAGCCTGTATGGCGACTACGGGCTGTCTCTCGGCAGTGTGCTGGCTGGGGTGGTGATCCTGGTCTACAACAGCCTGTCGGCCATGATCCTGGCCATCTATAGCCCCGACGGGCGGACCAGTGCGACGGCGATCCTCGCGAGCATTCTGCGCAATCCGCTGATCATCGGTGTGGTTACGGCCATGCCGTTCGCGTACTGGCAGATTGCGCTGCCGGGCTGGCTGATGACCTCCGGCCAGTATTTCGCGCAGATGACCTTGCCGCTGGCGCTGATCTGCATCGGCGCCACACTATCGCTGGCGGCGCTGCGCGAGAGCAGTGGCAGTGCGCTGAGCTCGAGCCTGATGAAAATGGTCTGGCTGCCCGCGATCGCCACGCTGGGGGCTTGGGCCTGCGGCTTCCAGGGCGCGGAGCTGGGCATTCTGTTCCTCTACTTCGCCAGCCCGACGGCCGCGGCCAGCTTCGTCATGGCGCGTGCGGTGAATGCCAACCACCAGTTGGCCGCCACCATCATCGTGATCACGACATTGATGGCTGCGGTGAGCATCAATGCCGGGCTCTTCCTGCTTGGCTGGCTGGGATGGCTTTAGATTTAAGAAAGCTCATGCAATGGTCGTAATCGTTCAATAGGCCTCAGAAAAAATTACCCGTTTCCCGTCAAATTGCTTCGGCCACGAGCGGGGTAGCCGTCTTTGTTTGCTGGGGATTGGGATGATGTCGTTTTTTTCACCTTCGAGCCGTTCGTTGACGCGCGATACCGCCCGCGTCGTCAGTCTGCGGCGCGTGCTCGTTCCGGGCCTGGCGCTGTTGCTGAGCCTGAATCTCGGTGCCTTCGTCGGTGGCGTCTGGCTCGGGCGCGACCTGGGGGGACGGCAGGTTCCCGCGTCTCTCGACGAGCCGGAACCGGACGGCGAAGGGCGTTTCGCCATCGCGCGGGTCGGCGAGGTGGTCGGCCGGCTGAAGTCGCTGGAGTCCGACGTGCTCGCGCTGCAGCAGATGATGAACGAGCACCGTATCCTGAGCGGGCAACTCTCTGCCCTCGACCCGACCCTGCTGCCATCGCTGGTGCCGGCGCCGCGTGACAGCGCGGGGCAGGGCGGCGTGCTGCTGGCGCCGCAGGGCTGTTCGGGCGAATTGCTGGATGGCGACAGCGTATCGCTGGACGATCTGCAGCACACCGTGACATCGGCACGCTGCATCCGCTTGGTGCTGGACGAGATGATGCAGCGCGTGGCCGAACGCAACGCGGCGCTCATGGCGATTCCCTCCCGCCGGCCCGTGGGGGAGGCGCGCCTGGGATCGGCCTACGGCAACCGCATCGACGTTCAGGAAGCAGCTGGCCTTCCATTCGGGGGTGGATTTCGCGTTGAGAACCGGCTCGGATGTGCTGGCCGCGGCCGGCGGCCGGGTTCGCTTCGCCGGCTATCGTGGCGCATACGGCAATCTGGTCGAGATCGATCACGGCAACCGGCTGGTGACCCGCTACGCCCATCTGTCGCGGCTGCATGTGCGGGCCGGGGATGTGGTCACGCCCGAGCAGCGGATCGGCGCGGTGGGCTCCACCGGGCGCTCCACCGGTCCGCATCTTCATTTCGAAGTGCTGCACAAGGGGCGGTTCGTCGATCCGCAGCGCTTCCTCGCCCTTGGTGATCTGGAGCGGGTGGGCGATGCTCAGGCTGAAGACTAGGAAACCTTCGACCCGCGAGCTGGTGCGCGCCGAGCATCGGCTGCTGGCCGTTCGCCCTGCCCGGCCCTGGCGCTGGGGCATCGCCGTGCTGCTCTGCCTGATCGCCGCGCTGCTGTTCCTGCGTGACCATGAAAACGCCGCGCATGAGCAGCGGGTCGCGGGGTTGCTCGCCGAGAACCTGGCGCTTCAGGACGCACTCGAGCGGGGCCGGTTGCAGCGCCAGGAAGCCGAGGCGACGCAGGCCCAGCTGCTCAAGCGCAGCGCCCAGTTGTCCGCGCAAATCGAACGATTGCAAACAGACCTGGCGTTCTTCCGGCAACAGAAGAAAGCCCGTTAACGACCTTTTGGAGTAGTGATGTTCAGCAAGAAGAAGCAGGTATCGCGCGTCACCATCGAACAGTTCTCGAGCCTGATCTCCGGCAATGTGTCGCTGGTTGGCGACATGCAGTTCGAGGAGGGGCTCAAGATCATCGGCGCGGTGCAGGGCGACGTCTGCCACAAGCCGGGAACCCACAGCCTCCTGGCCTTGAGCGCCGAAGGGCGGATCGAAGGCAATGTCAGCAGCTACGATGCGTTGATCGACGGCACCATCGTGGGCGACCTGGTGGTCGAGCACCTGCTCGAGCTGCATTCCAACGCGCGGGTGCGCGGCAACATCCGCTACCGCCAGCTGAGCATGGAGAACGGCGCCGTGGTCGATGGCATGCTCAGCCGGATGGGCGATGAGGAGGAGACCGCACAGGTCTTCGAATTGCCGCGGCCGCAGGTCCGCGAGGGCTGAGTCAGGCGCGCGCCGGGACGATCGGCCTTGCCCGGCGCGGCCCCTGACAGACGCGCCGCCGGATTTTCAGCGCTGCCTCTTCCAGGCGCGGGCACTGATCACCAGCAGGGTGACCGCGGTCAACGGCAACGCGTAGCCGAGCATGGCGTCACCGAAGGTCTGGGCGAACGGCCGGCCAGTGCTGGCCAATACCAGATACAGGGTGTAGGCCAGGTAGTAGGCGAGGAACAGCAGGCCTTCCCAGCGGTTGATGCTGTAGCCGGCGAAGAAGATCGGCAGGCAGGCCAGCGCAACGGCGATCATCACCGGGAAGTCGAAGGCCAGTGCATTGGGCGATACGGCGATCGCCGCGGGCGATACCAGCGCCGCCAGCCCGAGCACGCAGAGCAAGTTGAAGATGTTGCTGCCGACGATGTTGCCGACGGCGATATCGCGTTCGCCACGGAAGGCGGCGAGGATCGAGGTGGCCAGCTCCGGCAGCGAGGTGCCGATGGCGATCACGGTCAGGCCGATCACCAGTTCCGAAAGACCCAGTGCACGGGCCAGCGCCACGGCCCCCTCGACCAGGAAGTTGGAGCCCAGCACCAGCAGCACCAGGCCGACGATCACCAGGCTGGCGTTGATCAGGCCGGCATGGGGCTTGACCGGCTGATCCAGGCCGAACTCCTTGGCGAACTCGTCGTCCGCTCCGGCGGCCTTCTCGCGGCGGCTGCTGATGATCAGGAACAGGGTATAGGCCACCACGGCGGCGAACAGCAGTGCGCCGTCCAGCCGGCTGAGCTGGCCATCCCAGGCCAGCGCGAGCACGGCCAGGCTGGCGCCGATCATGATCGGTACGTCGAGGCGGATAAGCTGGCGCGACACCACCAGCGGCGCGACCAGGGCGGTCATGCCGAGGATCAGCAGGACGTTGGCGATATTGCTGCCCAGCACGTTGCCGATGGCGATGTCGCCGCTGCCATTGAACGAAGCCTGCACACTGACCGCCGTTTCCGGAGCGCTGGTGCCGAAGGCGACCACGGTGAGGCCGATGACCAGCGGCGAGATGCCGAACTGGGCGGCGAGCCTGGCGGCGCCGCGCACCAGTACCTCGGCGCCGGCAACGAGCAGGACCAGGCCGGCGAGGAGATAGACGAAAGTCATCAGGGTCACGATGCGATGCTCCAGAAGGGACGAAATAGAGGGCTTAGCGCTGGCGCTGCCAGGCGCGCAGGAAGATCACCAAAAGCGTGATGGCCGTCAAGGGGAAGGCGAACCAGAGCATCGCATCGCGCAGCAGGTGGATCGCCCCGAGGCCGGTGGCGAACATCACCAGGTACAGGGTGTAGGCCACGTAATAGGCGAAGAACAGCAGGCCCTCCCAGCGGCGGATGCAGTAGCCGGAGAAGAAGATCGGCAGGCAGGCGACGAACACCGTGAGCATGATGGGGAAGTCGAACGAGCGCGCATTCGGCGAGATCGACAGGCCTTCGCTGGCCACCACCGCCCCTGCGCCGAGTACCAGCAGCAGGTTGAAGATGCAGCTGCCGATCACATTGCCCACGGCAATGTCGCGCTCGCCCCGGAGCACCGCCAGCAGCGAGGTGGCCAGTTCCGGCAGCGAGGTGCCGACGGCCACGACCGTCAGGCCGATGATCAGCTCCGACAGGCCCAGCGCGCGGGCCAGCGCCACGGCACCTTCGATCAGCAGGTTCGAGCCGCCCACCAGCAGGCCGAGGCCGAGCAGGATCAGCAGCAGCTGGAATACCCAGGCGAACGGCTTGTCGCTGCCAGCCGAGCCGAACTCGGCGGCGAACTCGTCGGCCACCGGCACGGCCTTCTCGCGCAGGCTGGCGACGATCAGGAACACCGTATAGCCGATCAGGCAGGCCAGCAGCAGGATGCCGTCGAGGCGGCTGATGCGGCCGTTCCAGGTCAGGGCGTAGCAGAGCAGCCCGGCGCCGATCATCACCGGCACGTCGAGACGGATCAGCTGGCGCGACACCAGCAGCGGCGCGACCGCCGCGCAGAGCCCGAGGATCAGCAGGATGTTGGCGATGTTGCTGCCAATCACGTTGCCCACGGCAATATCGCCGCTGCCGCTCAGGGAAGCCTGCACGCTGACCGCCGTTTCCGGGGCGCTGGTGCCGAAGGCGACTATGGTCAGGCCGATGATCAGCGGCGGGATGCCGAAGCGTCCGGCCAGCTCGGCCGCGCCGCGTACCAGCACTTCGGCACCGGCCACCAGCAGCACCAGGCCGCCGATCAGGTAGGCGAAGGTCATCAGCGACATGCGGCGGCTTCCGGGGTTTGGGAGGGAACGGGTGCGCTCATGGACGCGGGAAGGGTGGTGGCTGAGGTCATGCTAAGGCTCATGGGAGGGTTTCGATGCGCACGCGGGCCACGCCGGCGTTCAGCATGTCCAGTTGCCTGGCGGCGGCGCGCGAGAGGTCGATGATGCGGCCCCGGCGGAACGGGCCGCGATCGTTGATGCGTACCACCACCTGCTTGCCGTTGTTCAGGTTGGTGACGCGGACCCGGGTGCCGAACGGCAGGCTGCGGTGGGCGGCGACGAGGGCGTTCTGGTCATGGGTTTCCCCGTTGGCGGTGCGCTTGCCATGGTGCATGCGCGCGTAATAGGAGGCCTTGCCGCTCTGGGTGAAGCCTTCCTGGCGGGACGGAGGGGGCGTGGCGGCGGGTGGTGCCGGCTGGCGCTCGGCACAGCCGCCTGCCAGCAGGGCCAGGAGCAGGAGAACGAGAAGCGGGATTTGACGCATGGGCAATCCTTCCGTTGGACCAATCGCTGACGGGCCGAAGGAAGCCCGCAGCAGCGTCCCGAGAATAGGGTATGTGCTCAGCGGTGGATGGAGCGGACGGGACGGCAAGGGATGGTGCCCGCGGCAGAGCGTGTGCTCCACCGCACGGGCGCCAGGCTCTTAGCCTTCGAGCTTTTTCTTCAGCAGTTGGTTCACCTGGCCGGGGTTGGCCTTGCCCTTGGACGCCTTCATCGCCTGGCCGACGAAGAAGCCGAACATCTTGCCGCGCTTGGCTTCGTCGCTGGCGCGGTATTGTTCGACCTGCTCGGCGTTGGCCGCGAGTACCTCGTCGAGCATCGCCTCGATCGCGCCGGAGTCGGTGACCTGCTTGAGGCCCTTCTTCTCGATGATCTCGTCGGCCGTCGCGCCTTCGCCGGCGGCCAGTGCCTCGAAGACCATCTTGGCAATCTTGCCGCTGATGGTGTTGTCCTTGATGCGCTGGATCATCCCGCCCAGTTGCTCGGCGGAAACCGGCGACTGCTCGATGTCCAGGTTGTCCTTGTTGAGCAGGCTGGACAGCTCGCCCATCACCCAGTTGGCGGACAGCTTGGCATCGCCGCAGACCTGCTGCACCGCCTCGAAGTAGTCGGCCATTTCGCGGCTGGCCGCCAGTACCGTGGCGTCGTAGGCCGACAGGCCGAACTCGCGCTCGAAGCGCTCGCGCTTCTGCACAGGCAGCTCCGGCAGGCTGGCGCGCACTTCGTCGAGGAAGCTCTGCTCGATCACCACCGGCAGCAGGTCGGGGCAGGGGAAGTAGCGGTAGTCGTTGGCTTCTTCCTTGCTGCGCATCGAGCGCGTCTCGTCCTTGTTCGGATCGTACAGGCGGGTCTCCTGCACCACCGTGCCGCCGTCCTCGATCAGTTCGATCTGGCGCTGCACCTCGTGGTTGATCGCCTTCTCGATGAAACGGAAGGAGTTGACGTTCTTGATCTCGGCGCGGGTGCCGAACGCGGCCTGGCCCTTCGGTCGCACCGAGACGTTGCAGTCGCAGCGCAGCGAGCCCTCGGCCATGTTGCCATCGCAGATGCCCAGATAGCGCACCAGCGCGTGAATCGCCTTGACGTAGGCGACCGCCTCCTTGGCCGAGCGGATATCCGGCTCGGAGACGATTTCCAGCAGCGGCGTGCCGGCGCGATTGAGGTCGATGCCGCTCATGCCGTGGAAGTCTTCATGCAGGCTCTTGCCGGCGTCCTCTTCCAGGTGCGCGCGGGTGATGCCGATGCGTCGCGTGCTGCCGTCTTCCAGGGTGATGTCCAGGTGGCCCTTGCCGACGATGGGGTGGTCCATCTGGCTGGTCTGGTAGCCCTTGGGCAGGTCCGGGTAAAAGTAGTTCTTGCGCGCGAAGACGTTCTTCTCGGCGATCACGGCGTCGATCGCCAGGCCGAACTTGCAGGCCATGCGCACCGCTTCGGCGTTGAGCACCGGCAGGGTGCCGGGCATGCCGAGGTCGACCAGGCTGGCCTGGGTGTTGGGCTCGGCGCCGAAGGTGGTGGCGCTGCCGGAAAAGATCTTCGACTGGGTGGCGAGCTGTGCGTGGATTTCCAGCCCGATCACGGTTTCCCATTGCATCTGTTCGGTCTCCTCAGAATCCGGCCGGGGCGCGCAGGTGCCAATCGCTGACCTGCTGGTATTGGTGCGCCACGTTGAGCAGGCGCGCCTCCTGGAAATACGGGGCGAGCAGTTGCACGCCCACCGGCAGGCCGTCGATGAAGCCGGCCGGCATCGACAGGCCGGGGATGCCGGCGAGGTTGGCGGTGATGGTGTAGATGTCTTCCAGATAGGCGGAAACCGGGTCGGCGTTCTTCTCGCCGAGCTTCCAGGCCAGGTTCGGCGTGGTCGGGCCGAGGATCAGGTCGACGTCCTCGAAAGCGCCGACGAAGTCGTTCTTGATCAGCCGGCGGATCTTCTGTGCCTTGAGGTAGTAGGCGTCGTAGTAGCCGGCCGACAGCGCGTAGGTGCCAACCATGATGCGCCGCTTGACCTCGTCGCCGAAGCCTTCGGCGCGCGAGCGCTTGTAGAGGTCGGTGAGGTCCACGGGGTTCTCGCAGCGGTAGCCGAAGCGCACGCCATCGAAACGCGAGAGGTTGGAGGAGGCCTCGGCCGGCGCGATCACATAGTAGGAAGGGATCGCGTGTTGCATGTTCGGCAGGCTGATGTCCTTCACCGTGGCGCCGAGCTTCTTCAGTTCTTCGACCACTTGCATCACCGCATCGGCGATCTTCGGGTCGAGACCGGCGCCGAAGTATTCCTTCGGCAGGCCGATGCGCAGGCCGGCGAGTGGCTGGCTCAGTGCGGCGAGGTAGTCGTCCAGCGGCTGTTCGACGCTGGTGGAGTCCTTCGGATCGAAGCCGGCCATGGCGCCCAGCAGCAATGCGCAATCTTCGGCGGTGCGCGCCATGGGGCCGCCCTGGTCGAGGCTGGAGGCATAGGCGACCATGCCCCAGCGTGACACCCGGCCGTAGGTGGGCTTGAGGCCGGTGAGGTTGGTCAGCGCCGCCGGCTGGCGGATCGAGCCGCCGGTGTCGGTGCCGGTGGCAGCCGGGATCAGGCGCGCGGCGATGGCGGCGGCGGAGCCACCGGAGGAGCCGCCGGGCACGCGGTCGGGTCCCAGGGATTCTTCACCGGGCCGTAGTAGCTGGACTCGTTGGCCGAGCCCATGGCGAACTCGTCCATGTTCAGCTTGCCGAGGGTGACGGTGCCGGCGGCGGCGAGCCGTTCCACGACGGTGGCGTCGTAGGGCGCCTTGAAGGCGTCGAGAATCCGCGAGCCGCAACTGGTGCGGATGCCCTGGGTGCAGAACAGGTCCTTGTGACCGATTGGCGCACCCAGCAGCGCGCCGTCCTCGCCGGCGGCGCGGCGGGCGTCGGCGGCCCTGGCCTGGGCGAGGGCCAGTTCCTCGGTGACGCTGATGAAGCTGTTGAGCTGCGGATCGAGCTGCTGAATGCGCGCCAGCAGGGTGTGGGTCAGCTCCTCGGCGGAGAAGCGCTTCTCGGCGAGGTTGCGGGCGATTTCGGCAAGCGTCAGGTTGTGCATGGCGGTGTCCTTCATCACTCGATCACCCGCGGGACCAGGTACAGGCCGTCTTCCACGGCCGGGGCGATCGCCTGGTAGGCGTCGCGCTGGTTGCGCTCGGTGACCACGTCGGCGCGCAGGCGCTGGGTGGTTTCCAGTGGGTGGGCCAGCGGCTCGATGCCGCTGGTGTCGACCGCCTGCATGCGGTCGATCAGGCCGAGGATATTGTTGAGGGTCTCGGTGGTGCGGGGCAGGTCGGCTTCAGCCAGGCCCAGGCGGGCCAGGTGAGCGATCTTTTCCACCTCGGTGCGTTCAAGCGCCATCGGATATCTCCAGCGGAAAGCGAATCGGGGCGGCCCTTGCGTCGGTCGAGCGGAGCGCGAGGGCGGCAATGTCGAGCCGCGGCAATGGGCGTTCGAGCCCGGAAAAGCCGTCAATCTTACATGTCCGGGGCGTTTCCCGGTAGCGTGGCCATGGTGCCCGGGGATGGGGCGAACTGCCGCGCAGTGCCGCCAAGCGCGCAATGGCTCACGTCTGAAGCGTCCTCGACGGACTCGCGCCTTGCCCTAAGTTCGCACCATTGTTAGAGTTTGCGGCACTTTTTTCCCCACGCGTTTGCCCCAGGGCCCTTTTCCCATGTTCAAGAAACTGCGTGGCATGTTTTCCAGTGATCTGTCGATCGACCTGGCACTGCCAATACCCTTATTTATGTGCGCGATCGCGGTATCGTTCTCGACGAGCCGTCGGTGGTCGCCATTCGTAGCCACGGCAATCAGAAAAGCGTGGTGGCCGTGGGCACCGAGGCCAAGCGCATGCTGGGCCGTACCCCGGGCAACATCAATGCGATCCGCCCGATGAAGGATGGCGTGATCGCCGACTTCAGCGTCTGCGAGAAGATGCTGCAGTACTTCATCAACAAGGTTCACGAGAACAGCTTCCTGCAGCCTAGCCCGCGCGTGCTGATCTGCGTGCCGTGCAAGTCGACCCAGGTCGAGCGCCGCGCCATTCGCGAATCGGCGCTGGGTGCCGGTGCCCGCGAAGTATTCCTGATCGAGGAGCCGATGGCCGCCGCCATCGGCGCCGGCCTGCCGGTGGACGAGGCGCGTGGCTCGATGGTCGTCGACATCGGTGGCGGTACCACCGAGATCGCGCTGATCTCCCTCAACGGCGTGGTCTATGCCGAGTCCGTGCGGGTCGGTGGCGATCGTTTCGACGAATCCATCGTGACTTATGTACGGCGCAACTATGGCAGCCTGATCGGCGAATCGACCGCCGAGCGCATCAAGCAGGAGATCGGCACCGCCTTCCCGGGTGGCGAGCTTCGCGAAGTGGACGTTCGCGGCCGCAATCTGGCCGAAGGCGTACCGCGCAGCTTCACCCTGAACTCCAACGAAGTGCTCGAAGCGCTGCAGGAGTCGCTGGCGACCATCGTCCAGGCGGTCAAGAGCGCGCTCGAACAATCGCCGCCGGAGCTGGCCTCCGACATCGCCGAGCGTGGCCTGGTGCTCACCGGTGGTGGCGCGCTGCTGCGTGACCTGGACAAGCTGCTGGCGCAGGAGACCGGCCTGCCGGTGATCGTCGCCGAGGAGCCGCTGACCTGCGTCGCTCGTGGCGGTGGTCGCGCCCTGGAGATGATGGATCGTCACGCCATGGACCTGCTGTCCACTGAGTGAGCTCCAGGCGGTAAGCTCCTGGGGGCTGTTGGCGTTTCGCCGCAACGCGGCCCGCGCCGCAACATCAACAGCCCCTAGACAAGCCGAAAGCCCGGTTCGCACCGGCTTTCGGCTTGTCGCGTTCAGTCTTCCGAAATCATCAGCCGTGAGGTAGTCGCAATCAAGCCGCTATTTGCCAAGGGACCTTTGCTCGGTGTGCGCCTGCTGGTGCTCGTCGTGCTTTGTGTCGCGCTGATGGTGGTCGATGCACGCTTCGACGCGCTGAAAACGGTACGCAGCCAGATGGGCCTGGTGCTGACGCCGTTCTACTGGCTGGCGGACATGCCGGTGCGCATCTGGAAAGGCGCCACCGAGCAGATCGCCAGCAGCAGCAGCCTGATGGCCGAGAACGAGAAGCTCAAGGCCGAAGCGCTGCTGATGCAGCGGCGTCTGCAGAAGCTGGCCATGCTCACCGAGCAGAACGTGCGCCTGCGCGAGCTGCTCAACTCGTCGGCACTGGTCGACGACCGGGTGCTCGTCGCCGAGCTGATCGGCCTCGACCCGAACCCCTTCACCCATCGCATCCTGATCGACAAGGGCGCCAAGGACGGCGTGTTCCTCGGCCAGCCGGTGCTCGACGCCAGCGGCTGATGGGGCAGGTGGTCGAGGTGCTGCCCTACGCCGCCCGGGTCCTGCTGCTCACCGACGTGACCCACAGCATTCCGGTGCAGGTCAACCGCAACGGCCTGCGCGCCATCGCCGTGGGCACCGGCAGCCCGGACTATCTCGAGCTGCGCCACGTGGCGGAGAGCGCGGACATCAAGGTCGGCGATCTATTGGTCAGCTCCGGGCTCGGCCAGCGTTTTCCCAGCGGTTATCCGGTGGCACAGGTGACCGAAGTGGTGCATGGCTCCGGCCAGCCGTTCGCCATCGTGCGCGCGGTGCCGACGGCAATGCTCAACCGTAGCCGTTACCTGATGCTGGTCTTCAGCGATTCGCGCAGCCCCGAGGAGCGCGCCGCCGCGGCCGCCGAAGCGCAGGCCGACGCGGACCGCCAGGCCTCCGAGGAAACCGGCCAGGAGCAGCAACCGCCAGCCGGCAACGATGCCGAACAAGCCGGGCAACCGGCTGCGGATGCGGGGGCGCGGCCATGATCGGCGGGCGCCCCAACAACGGCTGGGTGATCTGGCTCAGCCTGACGCTCGCCCTGCTGCTCAGCGTGGCGCCGATGCCCGGCAGTGCCGAACTGGGCCGGCCGCTGTGGCTGGGGCTGGTCATCGCCTACTGGTCGCTGACCCTGCCGCATCGTGGTGGGCTGGGGGCCGCGTTCTGTTTCGGGCTGGCACAGGATGTACTGGCCGGCACGCTGTTCGGGCAGAGCGGGCTGCCACTGATCCTGGTCGCCTTCCTGGTCTTGAGTCTGCAGCAGCGCCTGCGCATGTTCCCGTTGTGGCAGCAGAGCATGGTATTGCTGGTGATCCTCGGCCTGGCGCAACTGGTCCAGCTCTGGCTCAACACCTTGACGGGCAACCGTCCGCCGACCCTGCTGTTCCTGGTGCCGGTGCCCATCAGCGCGCTGCTCTGGCCCTGGGTCTTCGTGGCGCTGCAGTGGGCGCGTCGGCGCTTCGCCGTCTACTGAGGGGCACGGACGTTCCGTCCTGATGCCTTCTTTTCGTGTGGTTTTGTGTGGTCGCGCAAGCCCCTTGCCTTGAAGCTGCAGAGCATTTCTGAAATCATGCCGCCACTATGGCGTTCCGCCATTATCGGTTCTGCCTTCAGACAGACGACAAGTACAACAGCACGGGCGAGTGGGTATGGAAGCTGACGTTTCGATTTGTTCCAAACCGGGAGGCTCTCGTCGCGCCCGTTCGGTGATGGCTGGCAGCGGTGCAGTCGGGGCGCTGATGCTGACGCTGCTGGTCGGCAGCAGCTATTCCCAGGCCGACGGCGAGCCAAAGGCGCCGCAGCTGGCCAAGCTTTCCACACCCGTTCCGGTCACCACGCCCACAGTCGCCGATGCATCGGACGGCTCGCCCCGCGCGGAGCAGCTGGCGGCCAAGATCGCCGAACTCGATGCCCTGCTGCTCGACAAGCAGAAACTCGAAGATGCCCTGCGCATCGAGAAGAGCGCACAGGCCGCCGCCCGGCTGCAGCTGGAAAACAGCAAGAAGCTCATCCGCATGGAGGTCGACGATTTCCTCGGTCAGGGCGCAGACCGCAAGCGGCTCAACGAACTGCTCGACGAACATGCGCGCACTACCGAGGCCGAAGCCACCGTCAGCGGGCGTGTCGATGCGATCGAGAAGGATCTCGGCAGCCAGCACCTGAAGTTTTCCCTGGCGGCGCGTGACGTCGAGCGTCTCAAGGCGCAGCTGGCAGCGGAAATCCGTGAGCGCAACAGCAAGAAGATCCAGGCCATCGCCCGCAAGCTGGACAAGACGATCCGCTTCGAACAGTCGGTATCCTTCCGTTGCTCGGCCAGCAAGAGCCTGGCCGACTGCCTGGCCGAGCATCGCAACGACGGCCAGATGTCGCAATGGGTGCTGGAGAACTACCAGCGGGTGCTCGCCGAGGACCTCAAGGATCAGGTCGCCGATCTGGCGCTGGATACCGGCTGGTATCGCTACCGCACCCGCAGCGACTTCGCCCAGGCGAGCATGAGCCTGGACGGCACCGTCAATGCTCAGGTGAGCATCGAAGCGACCGTCAGCGCGAAGAAGATGATGCCCTGCGCGATCCTCGACGTGCCTTACGAGCAGTGCGACAGCAAGACCTATTCGCTGATCGTGCGCAGCAACAAATATGGCGACCAGGTCCGCATCAATGACCAGGAGCACGGCGCGACGCCGGTCTCGCTGGTGCTCGACAGTGGCGTCTACGACATCCAGGTCACCTCCGGTGGCATCACCCAGAAGCGCACGCTGTCGCTCAAGGGCGACCAGGTGCTCAACTTCAAGTTCTGATCTGCAAGGGCTCGGCTAGGCCGGGCCCTTGCGCTTTCCTCGTAACGCCCGGGTATGCGACCCTGCCGCTTATTTTCAAGGATCAGGCAGCATGGGCGCACTGTTTCTCGCCTCCGCATCTCCCCGTCGCCGCGAACTGCTCGCACAGATCGGCGTTCCCTTTTCCCTGCTCGACGTATCGGTCGATGAAACCCCGTCGCCGGCCGAATCGCCCGAAGCCTATGTCGAACGCATCGCGCGGGCCAAGGCGCAGGCCGGCCTGGCCCGCCTGGACGACCGCGATGGCTGTGTGCTGGGCGCCGATACCAGTGTGGTGCTCGACCAGCGTATCCTGGGCAAGCCGGAGAGTCGCGCCGATGGCCTGGCCATGCTGGCTGCCCTGTCCGGGCGCACGCACCGGGTCATGACCGCGGTGGCACTGGCCCGCCGGGCGGCCTGCGAGGTGCGCGTGGTCGTCAGTGAGGTGACCTTTCGCACGATCGTCGAAGCCGAGGCGGAGCGTTACTGGGCCAGCGGCGAGCCGCTGGACAAGGCGGGCGGCTATGCCATTCAAGGCTGGGGTGCGGCGTTCGTCAGCCAGTTGCAGGGCAGCTATTCGGCGGTGGTCGGCCTGCCGCTGTGTGAAACCGCGCAGCTTCTCGATGCGTTCGGCCTTCCCCGTTGGACCAAAGGCTCAAGCTAGAGCCTGTGGCTTCGGCACGCATGGCGGTTAGAATCGACCGCAACCATCAGCTAGCGCTGCATATCAAGCCACCGGCCGAGAACAAGAATGAGCGAAGAAATCCTGATGAACATCACCCCCATGGAATCACGGGTGGCGGTGGTGGAGAACGGTGTCCTGCAGGAGGTGCATGTCGAGCGCACCCAGCGTCGCGGCATCGTCGGCAATATCTACAAGGGCAAGGTGGTGCGCGTGCTGCCAGGCATGCAGGCAGCCTTCGTCGACATCGGCCTGGACCGCGCGGCTTTCATCCATGCGTCGGAGATTTCCGCGCGTGAAGGCAACGCCGTCGAGCCGATCAATGCGCTGGTGCACGAGGGGCAGAGCCTGGTGGTGCAGGTCACCAAGGACCCCATCGGCACCAAGGGGGCGCGACTCACCACCCAGCTGTCGATCCCCTCGCGCTATCTGGTCTACATGCCGCGCACCAGCCACGTGGGGATTTCCCTGCGTATCGAGGACGAGGCCGAGCGCGAGCGGCTCAAGCAGATCGTTGCCGAATGTGTCGCCGCCGAAGGTATCCAGGAGGCCGGCGGCTTCATCCTGCGCACCGCCGCCGAGGGCGCTGGCCGCGACGAGATCCTCATGGACATCCGCTACCTGCGCCGGCTCTGGGAACAGATCGCCGGGCAGATCAAGACCGCCTCGGCGCCCACGGTGATCTACGAAGACCTCTCGCTGGCCATGCGCACGCTGCGCGACCTGGTCAACCCGCGGATCGAGAAGATCCGCATCGACTCGCGGGAAAACTTCCAGAAGGTCAGGCAGTTCGTCGGCGAACTGATGCCCGAGCTGGGCGACCGCCTCGAACACTACCCGGGCGAGCGGCCGATCTTCGATCTCTACGGCGTCGAGGACGAGATCCAGAAGGCCCTGGAACGCAAGGTCATGCTCAAGTCCGGCGGCTACCTGATCATCGACCCCGCCGAAGCGATGACCACCATCGATGTCAACACCGGCGCCTTCGTCGGCCACCGCACCCTCGAGGAAACCATCTTCAAGACCAACCTCGAGTCGGCCACTGCTATCGCCCGCCAGCTGCGGCTGCGCAACCTGGGCGGGATCATCATCATCGACTTCATCGACATGGAGGACGAGGAGCATCGCCGGCAGGTGCTGCGCACCCTGGAGAAGCAGCTGGAGCGCGACCACGCCAAGACCAACATCATCGGCATCACCGAGCTCGGCCTGGTGCAGATGACCCGCAAGCGTACCCGCGAGAGCCTCGAACAGGTACTCTGCGAGCCGTGTATGTGCTGCCAGGGGCGCGGCAAGCTGAAGACGCCGGAAACCATCTGCTACGAGATCTTCCGCGAGATCCTGCGCGAGGCGCGGGCCTATCAGGCCGAAGGCTACCGGGTGCTGGCCAACCAGAAGGTGATCGACCGCCTGCTCGACGAAGAGTCCGGCAACGTCGCCGATCTCGAGGCGTTCATCGGCCGCTCGATCAAGTTCCAGGTGGAAAGCATGTACTCGCAGGAACAGTACGATGTGGTGCTGCTCTGAATAGCGCCAGCCAGGACCGGGATGAGCGGAGCGCCGCCCCATGAATCGCCTCGCCGTCTTCCTCATAACCTTGTCGCGCCAGTTGCTCTGGATCGGCGCGGCCGGGTTGGTGCTGGCCGCGCTGTACGTCAGCCTGGGGCGGCAGCTGGTGCCGCTGGTGGCCGAGTACCGCGCGCAAGTGCAGGAGAGGGCGCAGCAGCTGCTCGCCATGCCGGTGACCCTCGGGCGGCTCGAAGGCCGCTGGGAGGGCTTCGCCCCGCGTCTGCTGGCGCATGACGTGCTGCTCGGCGAGGGCGATGGCGCGATGCGCCTGGACCGTCTGGCGATCATCCCCGACCTGGCGGGCAGCCTCTGGGCGCGCGAACTGCGCCTGGCTTCGCTGGAGTTCGAGGGCGTACATCTGGTGCTGGCCGAGACGGCCGACGGCACGTGGCGCATCGACGGGCTGCCGGCGCGCGAGGCGCAGCCGTCGCCCGACCCGCAGCAACTGCTCGCGGCGCTGCAGAAGATCGGTGGCCTGGCATTGCTCGATAGCCAGCTCACCCTGGAGCCCTTCGGCGAAGCGCCGCTGACCCTGACCTACACCGATGTCAGCCTGCGGATCGACGGCGAGCGCCTGCGTCTGGATGGACGCACCGTCCTTCCCGATGGCCAGCCGCTGGCGCTGCGGCTGCAGGCCCGGGTACAGCCGCAACGCTGGCGGCAGGCCGAGGCGGATCTCTACCTGAGCCTGCCGCAAAGCGACTGGGCGGCCTGGCTGCCTCGACGCCTGACCGGCGACTGGCATCTGCCGCGGTTGCAGGCGGGTGGCGAGATCTGGGCCAGCTGGCGTGGGCAGCGGCTCGACCGCGCCGTGTTGCGGCTGAACGTGCCGCAATTGCATGCGGCCTATGCCGATCGCCCGCCGCTGCAACTCGATGACCTGGCACTTAATGCCTACCTCGACCATCGCGAGCAGGGCTATCGGCTGCTGTTCGACGGCCTGGCGTTCAACCTCGCTGGCGATCGCTGGGGCGACGCACGGATCGTCCTGCAACAGGACCAGGCGCAGCAGCGCTGGAGCCTGCAGGCCGACCGCTTGGGGATCGCGCCACTGGCCACGCTGGTCCACGGGCTGGCCCCGCTGCCGGCGGCGGGAAGCGAGGCCTTGGCGGCGCTCGCGCCGAGCGGAATGCTGCGTAACCTGCAGCTCGATTACCGGGATGAGCTGGATTCGCCCGAGCGTCTGCGCTTTGCCGCCAACCTGGATGCCATCGGCTTCGGTGCGCACAACTGGATTCCGGCAGTGGAGAATCTGAGCGGCAGCATCCAGGGCGATCTCGCCGGCGGCGAGCTACGCCTGGACAGCGAGAACTTCAGCCTGCACCTGGCGCAGCTGTTTCCCGCTCCCTGGGGCTACCGGCAGGGTGGTGGCCGGCTGACCTGGCGGCTGGATGAGCAGGCCTTCACCCTGGCGGCACCCTATCTGCGTCTCGAGGGCGAGGAAGGCCGCATTGCCGGGGATTTCCTGATCCGCCTGCGGCGCGATCCACAGGCCGAGGACTACATGGATCTGCGTGTCGGGCTCAGCCAGGGCGATGCCCGTTACACCGAGAAGTATCTGCCGACGCGTTCCCCGGCGCTGAACCCGGCGTTGGCGAGCTGGCTCAAGGAGGCGATTCGCGGCGGCGCCATCGAGCAGGGCTATTTCCAGTACCAGGGCGCCCTGAACAAAGGGGCGGCGGATAGTGCCCGCAGCCTGAGCCTGTACTTCAAGGTGCGCGATGCCGAACTGGCGTTCCAGCCGGGCTGGCCGGCGCTACGCGAAGGGCGCGGTGAGGTACTGATCGAAGACAGCGGCGTGCGCGTACGGCTCGCCGAGGGGCGGATACTCGACAGCCGGGTACATGAGGCGACGGCGGACATCCCGCATGTCGACAAGGGCCAGGTGCCGCGTCTGGCGCTGCAGGGGCAGGTCGACAGCAGCCTGGCCGATGGCCTGAAACTGCTGCAGGAGGCGCCCATCGGCACCGGCCAACTCTTCGCCGGCTGGCAGGGCAGCGGCCCGCTGGAGGGGGCGCTCGATCTGCTGATTCCGCTGGGCAAGGGAACGCCGCAGGTTGCCGTCGATTTCGCCACCCATGGCGCGACCCTGCGGATCGACGAGCCGGCACTCGGTTTCGAACAGCTCGCCGGCAATTTCCGCTACGACACGCAGGCGGGCTTGAGCGCGCAGGACATCCGCGCCCAGGTCTTCGGCCGAACGGTGCGCGGCAAGGCCGTGGCGACCGGTTCGCCCGGCAAGCCCGCCACGCGCATCGAGGCCCAGGGTAGCGTGGCGCTGGCGCGGCTGACCGAGTGGCTGGGTATGCAGCAATCATTGCCGGCCAGTGGCGAGCTGCCCTACCAGCTCAGGCTGAATCTCGCCGGCGGCGACAGCCGGTTGCAGGTCGACTCCTCGCTGCAGGGGCTGAACATCGAATTGCCGGCCCCGTTCGGCAAGGCTACCGGGGAGCGCCGCGATACGTCGCTGCGCATGACCCTGCAGGGCACGGAGCGGCGTTACGGGGTTCAATACGGCAATCTGGCAACGCTCGCCTTCGCCGCGCCGGCCGGCAACTGGACAGCGGGGCGCGGCGAGCTTCGCCTCGGGCCGGGCGCGGCGAACCTGCCAACGCTCGCCGGCTTGAACGTGCGTGGCACGCTGTCGGAACTGGACTGGAAGGCCTGGCAGGCTGTGCTCGAGCGCCATGGCCAGGGCGACCCGCAGCAGACAGCCGGTTCGCTGCTGCGGCGGGTGCAGGTCGATATCGGCCGTTTCGAGGGCTTCGGAACCCGTGTCGATAATCTCGCCGTGGACCTGCGGCGCGCCACCGAGGCCTGGACACTGGGCCTGCGCAGCCAGATCGTCAGCGGTACGGTGCGCCTGCCGGATGTCACTGGCGGTGTTCTGCTCGCCAATCTCGAGCACCTGCGCCTGCCGGCGGCGCAGGCCGGGCAGAGCCAGGCGCCACGGCCCGATCCGCTGGCGGACGTGGACCCCCGGAACCTGCCGCCGATGGACATTGCCATCAAGCAGGTTTCGCTGGGCGACGATCCGCTGGGGGCCTGGGCCTTGAAGCTGCGACCGGTCAGCGGGGGCGTCGAGTTCCGCGATATCGAGCTGAATCTCAAGGGGCTGAAGATCGGCGGCAGCGGCGGCTGGCACGATGCGCAGACCTGGTACAAGGGGCGCCTGGAAGGCAGCAACCTGGCCGACGTGCTACTGGCCTGGGGCTTCGCGCCCTCGGTCACCAGCGAGACCTTTCGCATGGAGGTGGATGGGCGCTGGCCGGGATCGCCGGCCTGGTTCGGCCTGGCGCGCTTTTCCGGCAGCATGCAACCGCGCTTGCGCAAGGGGCAGTTCGTCGAGGTCGAGGGCAGCGCGCAGGCGCTGCGCGTCTTCGGCCTGCTGAATTTCAACGCCATCGGTCGTCGCTGCGCCTGGATTTCTCCGACCTGTTCGGCAAGGGCCTGAGCTATGACCGGGTGGGCGGTCTGCTGGTGGCCAGCGACGGGGTCTTCGACACGCGCGAGCCGATCAGCGTCAGCGGCCCGTCCAGCAACCTGGAGCTGAACGGCCGACTGGATCTGCTCCAGGACCGGATCGATGCCAAGCTGCTGGTAACCCTGCCGATCAGTAACAATCTGCCGCTGGCGGCGCTGATCGTCGGGGCGCCCGCCATCGGCGGCGCACTGTTCGTGGTCGACAAGCTGCTCGGCGACCGGGTCGCGCGTTTCGCCAGCGTGCAGTACGACGTCGAAGGTCCCTGGCAGTCGCCGAAGATCACCTACGACAAACCATTCGAGAAACCCAATTGAGCAGCCGGCCATTGCGGTGGTCAATTCAGCCATGATCCAGACTCTCGCCGTGATCCAGATGGCCAGCCAGGCCGATGTAGCAGGCAATCTGACCAGCGCGCGGCGCCTGCTGGAACAGGCCGCCGCCGAAGGCGCGCGCCTGGCCGTGCTGCCGGAGAACTTCGCCGCCATGGGTTGCAGCGACTTGCCGCGGCTGGGCCGCGCCGAGGCGGCCGGCGACGGGCCGATCCTGCCCTGGTTGAAACAGACCGCTCGCGACCTCAGGTTATGGATCGTCGCCGGCACGCTGCCGCTGCCGCCGGACGATCGCCCCCAGGGCAAGCCCAACGCCTGCTCGTTGCTGATCGACGATCAGGCCAGCGGGTGGCGCGCTACGACAAGCTGCACCTGTTCGACGCGGACGTGGCCGACAACCGCCGCCGTTATCGCGAGTCCGACGACTACGCGGCGGGGCAACGCCTGGTGCTGGCCGATACGCCCGTGGGGCGCCTGGGGATGAGCGTGTGCTACGACCTGCGCTTTCCCGAACTCTACAGCGCGCTGCGTGCGGCGGGGGCCGAGCTGATCAGTGCGCCTTCGGCCTTCACCACGGTAACCGGCGAGGCGCACTGGACGACACTGATACGCGCCCGCGCCATCGAAACGCAATGCTATGTCCTGGCCGCCGCGCAGGGCGGTGAGCATCCCGGTGGTCGCGTCACCCATGGCCATTCGTCTATCGTTGACCCATGGGGCCGGTTGCTGCGCGAGCAGGCGGCTGGCGAGGTGGCACTGGTCGCCGAGCGTGATGCGGCCGAGCAGGTCGCCCTTCGCCAGCGCATGCCGGTGCAGCATCACCGCCGATTTTCCGTACCGTGCCTGGGCACGGACAGTTTGGAGTGAATATGAGTGAACTGCTGTTACCCGTCACCGAGCGGCTGCTGACGCCCGGCGGCCTGGGGCTCGATGATCTGCCGCATCTGCTGGGCGAGCTGGCTGGCCCGGGTGTCGACGCCGCGGACCTGTACTTTCAGGATCAGGTGTCCGAATCCTGGGTGCTCGAGGATGGCATCGTCAAGGAAGGCGGTTTCCACCTCGAGCAGGGCGTCGGCGTGCGGGCGCTGTCCGGGGAGAAGACCGGCTTCGCCTACAGCAACGCGATCACCGCCGATGCGCTGCGCCAGGCGGCGCAGGCCGCCCGCTCGATTGCCCGCAGCGGGCAGCAGGGGCGGGTGCAGGTGCTGTCGACGGCCGCCTTCGCAGCGTTGTACTGCGGCGAAAATCCCCTGGACGGGCTGAGCCGCGCGGAGAAGGTCGAGCTGCTCAAGCGCATCGACGTCGCCACGCGGGCGCTGGACCCGCGCATCAAGCAGGTCACGGTAAGCCTGGCGGGCGTCTGGGAGCACATTCTGGTGGCCGGCATGGATGGCGGCCTGGCGACCGACATCCGCCCGCTGGTGCGCTTCAACGTCAGCGTGATCGTCGAGCAGAACGGCCGTCGCGAGCGCGGCGGACAGGGCGGTGGCGGCCGCACCGGCTACCAGTATTTCCTCAGCGAGGATCGCGCCATGGGCTATGCCCGCGAGGCGCTGCGCCAAGCGCTGGTCAACCTCGAGGCGGTGCCGGCACCGGCGGGCAGCCTGCCGGTGGTGCTCGGCCCGGGCTGGTCCGGCGTGCTGCTGCACGAGGCGGTCGGGCATGGCCTGGAAGGCGATTTCAACCGCAAGGGCAGCTCAGCCTACAGCGGGCGGATCGGCCAGCAGGTGGCCTCGAAACTGTGCACCATCGTCGATGACGGCACCCTGGCCGACCGCCGCGGTTCGCTCAGCGTCGACGACGAGGGCACGCCGACCCAGTGCACCACGCTGATCGAGAACGGCGTGCTCAAGGGCTACATCCAGGACAAGCTGAATGCCCGCCTGATGGGCGTCGCGCCCACCGGCAACGGACGACGCGAATCCTATGCGCACCTGCCGATGCCGCGCATGACCAATACCTACATGCTGGCCGGCGAGAGCGACCCGCAGGAGATCATCCGCTCGGTGAAGAGAGGCATCTACTGCGCCAGCCTCGGTGGCGGCCAGGTGGACATCACCAGCGGCAAATTCGTCTTCTCCACCAGCGAGGCCTATCTGATCGAGGACGGCAAGCTGACCGCGCCGGTGAAAGGCGCGACCCTGATCGGCAACGGCCCGGAGGTGATGAACCGGGTGTCGATGGTCGGTAACGACCTGGCGCTGGACAGTGGCGTCGGCACCTGCGGCAAGGACGGCCAGTCGGTCCCGGTGGGGGTCGGCCAGCCGACGCTGAAGATCGACGAGATCACCGTGGGGGGCACGGGAGCTTGAAGCTGGAAGCCCGAAGCTGGAAGCAGTACGGGCCGCTTGCGGCTTCCAACTTCCAGCTTCCGGCTCGTGGCTTTATTTCAGTCCGCGCTTGGTTTCGTCCAGGTCGCGGATGTACTTGAAGATCTTGCGGCTCGCCGCTGGCGGTTTGTTGCGCGCCGCTTCGTGCTGGGCATGACGGACCAGCCCGCGCAGGTGCTGGCGGTCGGTTTCGGGGTATTCGGCGACGAAGGCTTCCAGCGTCTCGTCGTTGCCGCCGACCAGGCGGTCGCGCCAGCGCTCCAGGGCATGGAAGCGCTCGTTGTACTGGCGGGTCGAGGCATCGAGCTGGTCGACCAGCGCCAGGATGGCATCGACGTCTTGGTCGCGCATGAGCTTGCCGATGTACTGGATGTGGCGTTTACGGGCGATGTGCGCCTTGTGTTTCGGAGCGTCGGCCAGGGCCTTCTGCAGGGCGTCGCTCAGCGGCAGGCGGGCGATCAGGTCGGGCTTGAGCGTGGTCAGGCGCTCGCCGAGTTCCTGCAGGGCATGCAGCTCGCGCTTGACCTGGGATTTGCTTTTCTCGTCGAAATCTTCGACGTCGGAGTGTTCAGGCATGGGGATGGTCCAGTAGGAAATGCCGCCATGATAACAGCAGCCCCGGCGGCAGGCTTCAAAGGGCGCGCCGCGGGGATGCAACTTGATTCGAATGCAGTGTTTGGGAGTTCTTATGAGCGAAGTAGAGGGCATCGGTCCGCACGCGCTGCCCGGTTTGCGCGAGAAGGTCGAGCGCATCATCGAGGAGGCGCGCCGGCAGGGCGCCAGTGCCAGCGAAGTGTCGGTCTCCATGGAGCAGGGGTTGTCCACCACGGTGCGTCAGGGCGAGGTGGAAACCGTCGAATTCAACCGTGACCAGGGCTTCGGCATCACCCTGTACGTGGGGCAGAGCAAGGGCTCGGCGAGTACCACCGGCAGTGGTGAGGAGGCCATTCGCGAAACGGTCGCGGCGGCCCTGGCCATCGCCCGGCACGCCTCGGAAGACGCGTTCTCCGGATTGGCCGACGCCGCATTGATGGCTCGCGAGCTGCCCGACCTGGATCTGTTCCACCCCTGGGAGATCTCGCCCGAGCAGGCCATCGAGCAGGCGCTGAGTTGCGAGGGTGCGGCCTTCGCCTTCGACCGGCGCATCCGCAACGCCGACGGCACCAGCCTCAATACCCACCAGGGCTGCCGCGCCTACGGCAACAGCAACGGCTTCATCGGCGGCTACTGCAGCACCCGGCACAGCCTGAGCTGCGTGATGATCGCCGAGAGCGACGGGCAGATGCAGCGCGATTACTACTACGACGTCAACCGCCTGGGCGAGGCCCTGGCCGATCCGCTGAGCATCGGCCGGCGCGCCGCCGAGCGTGCGGTACGCCGCCTGGGCGCACGGCCGATTCCCACCTGCGAAGTGCCCGTGCTGTTCTCCTCCGAACTGGCGACCGGCCTGTTCGGCCACTTCGTCGCGGCGATTTCCGGCGGCAACCTCTACCGCAAGGCGTCGTACCTGGAAGATGCCCTCGGCCAGATGCTGTTCCCCGAGTGGCTGAGCCTCGACGAGCGCCCGCACATTCCGCGGGCCCTGGGCAGCGCCAGCTACGACGGCGACGGCCTGGCCACCTACGCCAAGCCGTTCGTCGAGAACGGCCGGTTGTTGTCCTATGTGCTGTCGACCTACTCCGGGCGCAAGCTGGGCATGCCGAGCACGGCCAATGCCGGTGGCGTGCACAACCTGTTCGTCAGCCATGGCGACGAAGACCAGGCCGCGCTGATCCGCCGCATGGGCCGCGGCCTGCTGGTGACCGAGCTGATGGGGCAGGGGCTCAACCTGGTTACCGGCGATTATTCCCGGGGCGCCGGTGGTTACTGGGTGGAGAACGGCGAAATCCAGTTCCCGGTGCAGGAAGTGACCATCGCCGGCAACCTGCGCGACATGTTCCGCCAGATCGTCGCGGTCGGCTGCGATGTCGAGACGCGCGGCAACGTGCGTACCGGCTCGGTGCTGATCGAGCGCATGACGGTGGCCGGGAAATAGGGGAATGTCGGGTCGGGCTTCGGCGCTTTGCGCTTCAGCGGAACGCCGCCCGACCCAACTGAGGTGTAGCCACGCAGGTTGGGTTGAGCGCAGCGAAGCCCAACGAGCGAATCTCTACCAGGCTGTTGAAAAACTACCTGCGTTGCCATCGCGGC
>NZ_AZSV01000059.1:0-27912 GCF_000582595.1 Pseudomonas sp. BAY1663 | reverse complement strand
CTCAAAAGCATCACCCCGGGTCGGGCCTCCCACAAAAAAGCAGCAGGTGCACACCGAACCCTGTGGGAGGCGCGCCCTCGCGGCGATTGCAGGCCGCAAGGCCTGCCCAAAAGCTCAAAAGCATCGCCCCGGGTCGGGCCTCCCACAAAAGCAGCAAGCCCCACACAGCCCCCCGCGGGAGGCGCGCCCCCGCGGCGATTGCAGACCGCAAGGCCTGCCCAAAAGCTCAAAAGCATCACCCCGGGTCGGGACTCCCACAAAAAGCGGCAGGTGCACACCGAACCCCGTGGGAGGCGCGCCCTCGCGGCGATTGCAGGCCGCAAGGCCTGCCCAAAAGTTCAAAAGCATCACCCCGGGGCGGGCCTCCCACAAAAGCGGCAGGAGCAAACCGAAACAGCCGGAAAGCCCCTCCCTCTACTCTCCCGGCTCGACCCGCCGCTGCTGATAGATCCAGTCGACGATCTCGCCTTCCGGCACGTACCCCGTCACGACTTCACGTAGCAGCAGACGAATCTGCGGGTAGTCATCCTCCTCCACCGCCTTGAGCAGCTTCGCCAGCGCGCCCTTGAGCGTATCCCAGGTGAAGTACTCCTCATTGGCACGCATGATCATCGGATGCTCGGTGGGGCTGACGTTATCGCCGATCAGCAACTCTTCGTAGAGCTTCTCCCCAGGCGTAGGCCGGTGTATTCGATAGCGATATCCCCATGCGGACACTTCTCCGAACGCACGCTCAGGCCCGACAGGTGAATCAGCTTCTCGGCCAACTCGGCAATACGCACCGGTTGCCCCATATCCAGCACGAACACATCCCCGCCCTGCCCCATCGAGCCCGCCTGGATCACCAACTGCGCGGCCTCGGGAATGGTCATGAAGTAGCGCGTGATCTTCGGATGGGTGACCGTCACCGGACCACCGCTGCGAATCTGTTGATAGAAGCGCGGAATCACCGAGCCAGACGAGCCGAGCACATTGCCGAAGCGCACCATGGTAAAACGCGTCTTGTTGACGTGATGGACATCGTCCGCGCGCCCGAAAAGCACCGGCGCCTGCTCACGGCTCAGCGCCTGGAGAATCATCTCCGCCACGCGCTTGGTACTACCCATGACGTTCGTCGGGCGCACAGCCTTGTCGGTGGAGATCAGCACGAAGTTCGCAACCCCCGCCTGCACCGCCGCCTGGGCGGCATTCATGGTACCGAGAATGTTGTTGAGCACTCCCTCGGCGACGTTGTGCTCCACCATCGGCACGTGCTTGTACGCCGCGGCGTGATAGATCGTCTCGACCTTCCACGTCTGCAGCACGTCCAGCAAGCGGTCGCCATTGCGGATAGACCCGAGGATCGGCACCAGCCGGGTGGAAAGTGCCTCCCGCTCGATACGCCGCTCCAGCTCCATGTGGATGCTGTACAGATTGAATTCGCTGTGTTCGAACAGCAGCAGCGTCTGCGGCTTGTTCGCCAGGATCTGGCGGCACAGCTCGGAGCCGATCGAACCACCCGCCCCCGTCACCATCACCACTTGGTTGCGGATGCATCGCTCGAACAGAGCCTGTTGCGGCGGCACGGCATCGCGCCCCAGCAGGTCGGCGATGTCCACCTCCTGAATGTCCTCGACCTGCACCTTGCCGCTCGCCAGATCCATGAAGCCCGGCACGCTGCGCACGTGTAGCGGAAGGCGTTCGAGCATTTCCAGAATCTCGCGCCGGCGCCCCCGCGAGGCGGAAGGAATGGCCAGCAGAATCTCCCCGGCGCCCGTCTCCTCTACCATCTGCGCGATGTGCTTGGCTGAATAGACGCGCAGCCCGGCGATGGAGCGGTTATGCAGATTCGGATCGTCGTCGATGAAGGCCACCGGCCGCATCGCGCGGCCCATGCGCAAGGCAGCCACCAGTTGATTGCCCGCCGCGCCGGCACCATACACCGCGACCTTCGGCAGGCCGGCATCCTTGCCCTTGAACTTGGTGAAGGAAGCGGGAGAAAACCAGTCGCCCATGAAGTACTGACGCATCACCAGACGTAGACCGCCGATCAGCATCAGGCTCAACCACCAGTAGTTGAACACCATGGAACGTGGAATGAGCTTGGGCGCATCGGTACGCCAATAAACGGCCAAGGAGAGCAGCAATGCCGAAAGCGTAACGGCCTTGGCAATCGCCATCAGTGCATCGTTACCGAAGTAACGCATCACCGCGCGGTACATGCCGAAGCGGATAAAGAACGGAATGGCGATCAGCGGGGCGATACCGAACAGCCAGGCATGGCCCTCAAACGGCTCGATATTCTTCGAATCCCCCAGCCGCACCACGAACGCCAGCCAGAGCGCCGCCCATACCAGCACGATATCCGTAGCCACCTGGATAAGGCGCTTATAGCGCCGCGGTAGTGATACCAGACGGGCGCGGAGTTTTTCAGCAAGTCTCAACACGCTCCATTTCCTTATCGTTCGACGGCGGCCGTCATCACTTCAGTGAGCACTGCACAGGTCTGTTCGATTTCGGCGACTGTCAGCGTCGGGTGAACGAGGAACATCAGGCTCGTCTCCCCCAGCTCCCGCGCGATAGGCAGGCGCTCTGCGGGGCGCCAACCGGTACCGTCAAAAGCTTTCTCCAGATAGACCTCGGAGCAAGACCCCGAGAAGCAGGGCACACCTCGCGCAGCTATCTCGCCAAGGATACGGTCTCTGCTCCAACCTTCGGCAAGCCGTGCAGGCTCGATGAAGACATAACATTTATAGCCTGCATGGACTACACCTTGCGGTACTTCCGGTACTCGAAGCCCCCGCAAAGTCTTGGCAACCGACCATATGCGCTCGCAATTGGCCAAGCGTGCCGCATGCCAATCGCCCATTCGACGCAGCTGAATACGGCCAATGACCGCCTGAACCTCCATCATCCGCCAGTTTGTTCCGAAGCTCTCATGCAACCAACGAAAGCCAGGTGCATGCTGGCGCTCGTACACCGCCTCCCAACTCTTGCCATGGTCTTTGAGCGACCACATTTTCGACCACAATTCACGATCATTCGTCGTGACCATCCCACCCTCTCCACCAGTGGTCATGATCTTGTCCTGGCAGAATGACCAGGCACCGACATGCCCGATAGAACCAACTGAGCGCCCCTTGTACCGGGCGCCGTGAGCCTGTGCACAATCCTCGATCACTTTCAGCTCGTGTTCGGCGGCCAGTTCCATGATCGGATCCATATCGCAAGGCCAACCAGCCAGATGCACACAGATCACCGCCCGGGTACGCGGCGTCAGTACTGCGCGAATGGTTTGCACCGTGATGTTCTGCGACTCACGATCCACCTCGGCAAACACCGGCACCGCACCGCGATTGACGATACTGGATACCGAAGCCAGGAACGTACGCGGCGTGACAATTACCTCATCACCTGCTCCTATGCCCAACGCCTGCAGCGCCACATCCAGCGCTACCGTGCCATTGGCCAGCGCGATGGCATGCTCGGTACCAGCCCATGTCGCAAACTCCTTCTCGAACTCACGACACTCCTGCCCCGTCCAGTAATTAACCTTGTTGGAGAGAACCACATCGCGAACGGCATTGGCCTCTTCTTCACTGAAGCTTGGCCAAGGGGAAAACGGGGTGTTGAGCATAATATCTCTGGTTACCTCATCCTTTTTGCCGGCACGCCAGCCACAGTCACATCATTCGGAATATCACTGATAACCGCCGAACCGGCGCCCACCATCACCCGCTGGCCAATACGAATCAATTGGCGCACGCTGGCACCGATACCAATCCAGCTCAAGTCGCCCACCTGCACACCGCCCGCCAGCCGTGCGCCTGGGCTGATATGCACGGCATCGCCTAACAGGCAATCGTGATCGATGCTGCAGCCGGTATTGAGAATACAGCCCGGGTTTATGCGTGCGCCGGCATTGACCACCGCACCGGCAAAAACAACCGTCCCTTCGCCAATAGCGGCGTAGCGGCTGACGGTGGCGGCAGGATGGACCAGTGTCACCAAGCGAGCCCCCGCCGCCAGCAGCTCAAGCAGCTTGGCATGACGGATACGGTTATTACCGATAGCAACCAGCACCCCATCGAAATCGGCTAACCGGCCCATCAAAGCTGCCGTATCGCCCACGACTGGCCACACGCCATTTTCTTGAAGACCTGGCCACGCATCATCGAAGAACTCGACGGACTGCCAATCACAGCATTCGGCGGTATCCGCGACCACCTTGCCGTGGCCGCTCGCCCCCAGGATGGCTAACCTGTTCACAACTTACGACCAGTGAATTTGGACATAGTCGCCTCCCCTTCCGCACTGATGCCATCTCGCACGACTACCTTCTTGATGGTCAGGAAGATGATCTTCAAATCAAGCCATAGCGACCGATTGTCCACGTACCAGACATCCAGCTTGAACTTCTCGTCCCAGCTCAGTGCGTTACGACCATTTATCTGCGCCCAGCCGGTAACCCCTGGACGCACCTCGTGCCGCCGATACTGCTCAGGACTGTAAAGCGGCAGATACTCCATCAGCAGCGGACGAGGACCAACCAGGCTCATATCGCCCTTAAGCACATTCCACAACTCCGGCAACTCATCCAGGCTACTGGAACGCAGGAAACTGCCAAACGGTGTCATACGCTCGGAGTCCGGTAATGGATTACCCAGCGCATCCACGGCATCGCGCATGGTACGGAACTTGATCATCTCGAATGGCCGACCATTCAAGCCGGGGCGCACCTGGCGGAACAGCACGGGCGAACCGAGCTTGCGACGGATTTGCCAGGCAACAATACCGATGATGGGGAAAAGTAGAAGCAAACCCAAAGAGGAGGCAACAACGTCGAAAAGGCGCTTAATCATTTGTCACCCAATAGAGCCTGGGTTAGCTTTTTTGCCAAACTTGCATACTCATGGTTTTCCAACGCATAACGTCGGCCATTATTACCTAGGTCTTCCCGCTCGGAAGTCGACATTTTATAGAGCTTCATGATCGCCTCAGCAATTGCCTCTGGATTCTCGGCGGGAATCTGGATACCGGATTGGCTATCGGTCACCGGCGTATATGCACCCGACTCAATTGCGTAAATAATGGGCTTTCCCGAATAAAAATAATCGAACAACTTATTAGGCGACACACCAAACCTAAACAAGGGATCCCCGGTCAAGCCAATAAAGCACACATCGAAGCGATTCAGCATCGACTGTACCTGAACCTTAGGAATGGCATTCACAAAGCGAACGTTAGAAAGTTTCTTCTCCTCAACCAAACGCTCAAGAGCTTCCTTTTCTTTTCCATCACCGACCAGAACGATTACGATATCGGTATTATTTTTTATAATATCAGCAGCCAGGATTAGCGAATCTAACGCATTCGCCAGCCCGAAGGTCCCTGCATACCCAACGACAAATTTGCCATCTGGCAACTGCTCGCTAGTAGCCGAACTCAAGCCCTGTTTTTGAGCGACCTCATCCATGGAAAAACCATTAGCCACCCAAGAAAACTTGGCTTGCTCCATGCCGCGTTCAACCATGTGGTCAACAGAGTTCTTGAGGTTGGAAAAAACAAAATCCGCTTCACGATAAGCCTTATCCTCTACCCACTGTAAGAAGCGAATAAAGGGGTGCCTTGGCGAATAACCACCCAACTCCACCAATGTAAGCGGCCATATATCTCGCACTTCAAAAGCCAGACGAGCCTTATAGTATCTCGCCAAATATCTGGCACCAAGAAAACCGACCAAAGAGGGAGATGAATACAAGACCGCATCCGGTGAGTCTGCAATAACGTTCTTGAGTCCGCGCAATTTCCAGGCAAAAGCGAACCAGTTGAAAATACGCTTCTTACTATGCGCCTCAGGGTAACTGGGAACTTTCACCCAGACAAAACTGAAGCCTTCGATCAAATGGGTTTTATAGGCCTGCTCAACGCTCGGCGGATGACGAAGCAAATGCGTATAACTGGCTGCGATCAAATAGACCTTATGCCCCTGCTTGGCAAGCTCACGCGCCAGATAATAATGCCGTCCTCCCATCCCGGTTTCCGGCGTGGACGCGTACTGATTGATCAACCAAATAGTTTTTTTTGTCATGAGGGATTATTTACTGCTCAAGTACTCGGCAATACGTTTAGCAGCCTGACCACCGCCATAGAGCTGGTGCTGATCCTCAATCTTCTGGCCATAGCGCCTACCGACGGTGGCAACGATATTAGCTTGGTCGGCACCAACCAGCTCATTGGCCCCCACGGTTACCAGTTCCACCCATTCGGTTTGATCGCGCATGGTCACACAAGCCTTGCCGAAGAAAAATGACTCCTTCTGCACACCGCCGCTGTCAGTCAATACCAGGCCACAACGCTGCAACAGCCAGATCATCTCCAGATACCCAACCGGCTCGATAACGTGCACGTTGAGGGTTAAACCAGTCCTATCAATTGCCGCTCTAGTGCGTGGATGCAGAGGCAAAACCACTGGTGCGACAGCCGAGTGAACCATGTTCAGGGCGCTAATTATCGCTTCCAGCTTGGCAGGATCATCGGTATTTTCCGCACGGTGCAATGTCGTGAGGACAAAGCCATCGGACAAAGCGAAACCTCGTGGTGCCGTTGCCCGCTGGGAAAAAAACAGCGCACTGTCCTGCATCACATCACCGACATTCAACACCTGAACGGGTTTATCCGAAAAACCTTCCCGCGCCAAATTTTCCATCGCCGCCTGGGTGGGGCAGAACAGAATGTCGCTCACCTGATCGGTGAGAATCCGGTTAATCTCCTCCGGCATACGCATATTGAAGCTACGCAATCCCGCTTCGATATGCGCCACCGGGATATGCAACTTGGCCGCAGCCAAAGCCCCGGCCAGGGTTGAGTTAGTATCTCCATAAACCAGCACACGATCGGGCTTCTCCTTGATCATCACCTGCTCGATTTCGCTCAACATCCGTCCGGTCATCTCACCGTGCGACCCGCCATGGATATCCAACTGATAATTCGGGCGAGGAATACCCAACTGATCAAAAAATATATCAGACATATTGGCATCGAAATGCTGCCCGGTATGAATAATAACCTCAGACAATCCAGCCTGATCAGCAATAGCTCTCGAGACCACACTTGCCTTTATAAATTGCGGACGCGCGCCAATTATAGTGAGCAACTTCATTTAACCACCTAAAAATCAATTAAGAGCTGAATAAAGCCTAAACAGTTTAGACTCTTCAACACTCCAATTATAAATATCATTTACCGTCCGTTGCCCATTCAAGCCCATTTGCCTTGCACGACCGGGATTCTCAACTAGAAAGTCAATAGAATCGGCAATAGCTTGCGGATTTAGAGGGTCGACGCACAGACCACAATCATTACCCTCAACAATTTCTCGCCACAAAGGAAAATCCGACGAGACTACAGGAATACCCGCACTCATGTACTCAAACAATTTTATAGGTAGTGCATCAACATAGTTAACTGCCGGGTGCAAGGTAACTAATCCTGCAATTGAACGGGACATAACACTCTTAATACCTTCCCGATCAATAAAACCCAACTCATCAACACGTGACCAACCAGGGTAACTACTTAGCTCCGCATTCAAATTTTTTTTCAGAGAACCTGCCTGCCAACTCAAGTCGAACAAAGGCTTTGGCCAGACCAATCGCAAGAACAATTTCCCTCGCGCCTCTATCTACTGATATTCCACCGACATAACAAACGCTTTTTCGTACACTGTCAGTTTCCAAGGGCGGCAGAAGCTCCCCCAAAATTGGAAAATTACAAATATCAACCACATTACTATTTAATTTTTTAAACTTATCTCTAATGAAAGGAGTAGCTGCAACGATTGCATCAAATTTACGTGAAGCGAATGACTCATAAGAGGAATACAACGCCGAAACAATCGCGCGCAGGAAATGATTAAGGTATGGTTTTCCGAGCAGTTGTTTAGGCACATCCTCATGAGAATCGAAAATAACCTTTTTCCCTTTACGCTTTAAACGAAGCCCAACAGGTATCAGCTCCGGGTCATGAAAATGATAAATATCCGAGTCCAATAACATACACTGATCAAAGACTCTTCGAGTAACTTTAAATATACGATCTAACCTTCCTTTAGGGGGCCCTACATCTTTTATGGTAACCCCGTTTACCAGCTCATTTCCCAGGCCATCGGCAACGACTAACGATACTTCATAGCCAAATTTCGCAAGTGACGTACATTCTTTGAGGAAAATACGCGTATCTGCGCGCGAATGAACTGATGTTAAGTGTGTAACTCGTATAGCCAATGCAGTCGCCCTAATTCCAGAAGTCTAAATCGAAGCCGCTATCTGCGCATGAAGTTCAGCAAATCCATTCGTAAAATACGCTGGCCACTGAACCAATGGGTGGCGCACTCTAGATGTATTAGGGCCAACATAAATATCTAGAAGCTCACGACTCAGTGGAAATTTTAGCTCTTCATATTCACATTTCAGAGCCGAGCTACCTGCCAAAGCAAACCAGCCTTCGAGCATAATGCCTGACAGCTGATACGGCCCATAACCTAAATTATTTCCGACCGTTTGATACGAGTAGCGATAAACACCATTACCACCATCCATATAATTATTAATCAGAAGACCATCGCGATCACTTTCAGCCCCAACCAAAACATGCATCTCAAACTGAAGCCTAAAGCCGTCAATCACTTCAGAAATCTCTAAAGCCGCAGGACCATTGCCCGTTGCTGAAAGGCCATCAAATAGGCTTTTCAAAAGAAGTGGCATTCTGTGCGAGTGGCTTGAATCCCACGAGATGCCTTCAGTAACGGCGGGTTCAAGACCAGGCTCAAGTTGCTGATGGTGTGCATATTTGAAATCCGGATGATCCTGCCATGCTCCGGGCTGAAACAACCAACCACCATCAGGTAGAAACCTCCCGTAGCGACGAATAGTGGAATAAAACTTGTTAGTTATCTCATATAGAAATGGAGCAAACGCAGTAGATCGCTTTGAATACGCCGAAAGCAATTCCGCGCCAGCCGCAAGAGCAAACAATTCCTCATCAACAATTGCTGAATAATAAGACCTTGTTACCGCAGAATTAGAAAGCTTCCATTCAAGACTTCCTTTAACTCCTTTTAAACGATACTTCTCAGTCCAATGAATAATAGGCGTGGAAGTCCAATGAGCATATAGACTTTCCTCAACCCAACGCGCAAGTCGCATGACAGCCTTATCACTCTCATCGCACTCCGATGCCAAGGAAACATACTTAGTAGAAAAATAGTAAAATTGTGACTTTATCTGGCTATTTTTAAACTCATAAGGACTAGAGCTTTCTAAAAATCGAGAAAAAGCCTCATGGAAATCACGCCTCATCCAGGATCTGGATTCATAACAACCAGTAAAAGCATAAATCATAGGCAGCATCAGCGCATGACTCGAATCATACGCATAAGGCTCCCGAAATACATCGTCGTTTAAATATGGCGTCACCACCTGACGCCAAAGTAAATCAATTGACTTGGTACGATCTTTATTATTTTCCGCAGCCCAGCCACTACTATTAGCGAAAGGCAAATGGAAAACAATTAAAGCTAAAACAATGGGCAGCACCCTAAAAGCCTTCATAATGCTTCGTCAATCTTTACAACTGTCCCATGAGCAGCGCTAGTGAAACGGATATATTGCGCATATTCTGTGGCCAGTTCAACAGCAAATTTTTTCTCGTCAACCTTCACCGTAGAATATTTGACCGGGTACCACGAAATCAAATCGGAACTCCATTCAAACTTTGTGGGTTGTATATCCGAAACACCGCTGACAATCCACCTTTGCACAGCGGAGATATCTTGCTGGTTATCAATCAACAACCACTCCCCCGCACGCATTTCGAAACCAGAGTCAAAGAAGCGATTAGCTGTACTTGTCATTCGTATTCGACTTGAAATTGCTTGAGCTTTCTTATTCCCTCCGACATAAGAAATTCCCGAAAGGCAACGTTATTATTCCCATTATCAGAAAAAATAACTGTCTTTACATACCTAGAGGTTACAGGCGAAAAACTACCGTAATACAGTTTATCTTGATTACCGCGCACTTTATGATGCAAACGGTATTGCTTACCGTCGTCCGAAACTAAAATATCAAAGTCCTTGGGCGAAGCCTTTTCTGTGTACCCCCAAAGATGCAAACCACTAATATTGCGCATACCACCCAAATCAATATCCAAAGATACGGGGAATACACTGCTTGACCAATAATTGGAATAACCAAAGAAGCCTAATTTTTCCGGGCCATTAGTTTTGGCATTAGTAGAGTAACTTGCAGTGAAATTAAGCCTTGGGTGCTCATAGCCTGAAAACCTCAATGCATAATCTAAAAAGGCAGGGTCTTTATCGACATGATAAAGCCAGGCCAGCTGGGTAACATGCAAATTGTTGTAATCCATACGAGGAGCAATATGGCGCGCTTTAAGAGTCATATCTTGATCGTACCAAGACAAAAACCCTGCATCGTAATGTGCTAAATCAGCCCGCACTGCATCGATACCAGCCTTTGCTAAGGTCGCAAACTCGGGATCACGGGAAACCTGTGCCCATAGCCATACTGCCTGCAACGCACTAACATGCCCATTTAAAACCTTAGTAGATCGAAAGCCTGGCTTGGCGATTTCCTCAAAATAAATACCATAAGGCGTTTTTGTTGCAACGCCACCTTTATCCATGTCTATGGAAAACGCTCTTATTGCACTTGAAGCAAACTCTCTGTACTTAACATCCTTAGTAACATCAAACGCGCAAATAAATTCTGCTGCAATCCGCCCTTGAGCCAGGCCAGATACCCAAGGAGCCTTAAGACCATAAGACTCAATATCAAAATCATATTCCCAGACAATAAAATCACTCTCAAGCTTGCGGGTAGTTGCCACAGCAACAAGCTTATCTAACTGGGCAGTCATGGCTTTGAGATACTGTTGGTCATTCGTAGAGGAATACTCCCTACAAGCCGAGATGGCATATGCCGCAGAGAACATTGGATTATACTGCTCACCGCGATCATGATATATCGAAATTAAAACACCGTCATCTGAAAGCCTGTAGCTACCGGAAAAACCATCCCGTTCATCAACAAAGTAATCCGCTGGCGTTCTAAACCCAGCCCAATAGTCATTTATCAACAGCTGATCGGCACTTGATATACCAACAAAAAGCATTAAAGTCATAAAAACTAAGCTGCGCATATTCATCCCTATATGTTTACTTCAAGAATAGATGTTTACTTTTTTCCCAGAGACCCTCTCTAAAAAGTTCTGTATACGCTTGAGAAGCTTATAGCGCCTATCCCATGTTGGAAAATCGTCATGCCTATGAGCGGGAGCATTTAGCAGCTCGTCGAACTCATTTCGTGTTATACGTAGTTTTTTACAAAAATAAGCAATATCAACTTCAAACTCGTCAGCACCATAAAGCGGTTCGGCGAGTTTAATCATCGCTTCATCCCGGGTCATTTGCCCTGAAACGATGAGACTCGATAAATGCGGGCGCCGTTTGTCATAGCCGAACTTTTCAGGTAGATAGTAATTCTGGAACACCTTGGTAAACTGTGATTCACCATGCTTACGAGCATAGGGCTTGTAACCAACGGTTTTTTCCAGCTCATCGAGAGCCTTAGCTTTATCGTAGGGCATATAGTTCAGCGGGCGTACGGTACGCATTTTCTTAACAAACGGGTACCAGATGTAGTACTGGAAAAAGCTTATCGTCTTGTAGTTGCGCAGCTTGCGTTCACCATATTTTCGATGGATCGCTTTGAGATTGATCGCATCCATGGCGCTGCCGTGCCACGTTTTAGGGAATATCCCTTCGGTTGCGAGATTGCCGCCGGAGAGGATGTAGCGAATCCTATTTTTGGTAGCAAAGTGGTAAAGGCTCGCGAAGAAGATATGATCCTGAGGTACATCTTGGTTGGAGATACCTGCACGCAGGTAGGCCAGATGCAAATCGCGCATGTCTTCCCAATCCACGACGTGGGTATGCAAATCGTAATTGCAATGTTTAACCAGCGCCTCGATATTGGCTACCGCGAGTTCGCTGTTCCACCCCGCGTCGACATGGACAACAAGCGGACGCAAGCCCCACTCATGGACTTTGATCGCGAGATAGGAGCTGTCGACGCCCCCACTCAGGCCGAGGATGCAGTCGTATTCCTGGCCGCGACCTGCAGCCTTGATCTGCTCGAGAATCGAGGCCCAGCGCTCAGCTCCCTCCTCGTTGGGAAACCAGTTTTGGCGAGTTATCGTGTCAAATTCGATACAGTGATTACAAACGCCATTTGCGTCGAAGGTGATTTCTGGATCAGAGGTGTCCATTACGCACCTGCTGCAGACTGTGACGTTGGTAGTAGGAGTTTGCATATGAGTCATCCAGAAAATTTCGATAGAAATAAGTTAAAAGTTTTTAGTATTCCACGAAAAATCGCATAGCTTTCATTAGTACTCGAAAAAATAACAAGTATAACAAGTATACCAATGCCGGAAGATACTAATGCGGTCGTAGCGGCTTGCTCCGTGAGCAATATGGCGTAAGAGAATCCAAGATACACCAGGGCAGGATTACCCCTACACTTATAAGCTGCATCAAGCAAGGAGAAAATAAATGCGACAAGCAAAACTGTGAGCACATACATAGGTATGCCTCCAGCTGCAAGTTGGTAGATAAATGCATTGGTGTTTGCATTCAACCCTGGAAAACCTAGAAACCGCTCACCGACGAGAAAGGTGATTGGCTCCGCTGAACTGATACCATGCAATGGCAGCCAAGCAGTTGTAGTTTCCGAGGACATAAACTCAAAATACGCAGAGCTCAACCAAGCAGGAACGCTAAACGCACGACGAATAAAATAGTCGGCAATTAAGGAATAACCGAAAATCACGTACTCAAAAAGAAATAATATGAATGCTACTAGCATAAGAACATAGATCGTTCTTACCATCTTATGAACTTTACCCCTACGCACCGAATAACCGATTATCAAAGCAACACCGACAAAAAGGATCGGTGCCTTCATGCCAAGAAGATAGAAAAACGCAAACCCGCAAAATAGTGACAATGCAAGCAACCAATACCGGCGTTGCCAGCCAGCGACAAAAGCTAAGAAAGGGGCAAAGCCATTTAAAATTGCGGCATTCAAGTACGCCATCGGTGTGCCTGCAAGGAAAATTTCCCGCCCTTGAATTCGGCGCTCATAGGCCGTGGCAAAGTCAAAACCAGCCGAGGCTGGTGAATTCGATAGCGCAAGAAATACGCCCACAAGGCAAAGGAGCACAAGAAAATAAATAAATATCTTCGGATCGATCAACGCCGGAACTCTTAGAGGAGGAACAACCACACTTGCTATACGAACTGCAAATAAGGGCCCAGCAAGGGCAGAGAAAAAAAGTATGGAATTCTGAAAATCTACCGGTGTACGGATCGGAAACAAGGTTGCATATGGCAGAAGTACGAATAACCCATATAAAAATGTAAAGAAATCAGACGGGCGTCGAATTTCTAGCGGCATTAAAATAGCTATTACAAAAACCGCTAATCCAGAAGACATGACATAAGGCAAGTCAATGGGAAATTTTCGATACCCCATATATTCGTTCATTTCGGCCAACTGGAGGTCGTAAACAACAAGAAGACTTACAGCCAGAAGAAAAAGACTGCTCAGTGCACCTGCACGAGCGAATATTGATGACATTTAATAGCCCGATTCTAGAAGTCGATGTTCTTGGGATAGTTAATGAGCACAGCTCTATGCTTGCCGTGAAACACAAACATGCTCCCCGCGGCGACTGCTGAAGCACCGCCCTCACTGACCGCCTGCGAAAGATGCTCTACGGTGCCGGCACCGCCACAGGCCACAACCGGGACATTCACCTTCTGCGTAATGCTGCGCAGGAGCTGCAAATCATACCCAGCCATCATGCCGTCACGATCCACATTGTTGAGGAATATCTCACCTACACCTGCTGATACCAGCTGCTGTATGTGCTCATCGAGCCCAATTTTAGCGTCGACAGTTGCCGACTTGGTAACCACGCGGTATGCGCCGAATAGGGTCTTCTTGACGTCCACAGCACCGACGACTGCCTGGCTACCAAACATGTCGGCAGCTTCGCGAATCACATCCGTTGATTCGGTTGCTGCCGTATTGATGACGACTTTCTCGATTCCTGAGCGAATCAGGCGGCGTACTTGTTCAAGATTGCGGATACCACCTCCGTAGGCCATCGGCATAAAGGCCTCGCCAGCCATTTCCTCGATCAGCGCGTAGTTGGGCTCTCTTCCTTCGCGTGACGCATCTATATCGAGTACGACGATCTCGTCGACCTCCTTGTCGCTGAAAATCCGCATCGCATTAATAGGATCGCCGACGTACACCGGCTCTTTGAACTTCCGAGTCTTGACCAGTCCATTACCGCGAACGAGTAAGCAAGGGATGACACGTGCACGGTACATTCAGTCACCTTTCACAAACGAAGCGAGGAGTTGCTTACCGAATCGATGACTTTTCTCGGGATGGAATTGAACACCTGATATGTTCGCGCGCGATACACCCGCCGCGAATTCGATACCGTAGTTCGCAAGCAAAAGAACGTCATCCGGATCAGCCGGTTCCATGTAGTAGCTATGCACGAAGTAGAAGCGCGCCTCGGCATCCATGCCACGAGTCAGGCGATGACTATCTGACGTCGGGCGCACTTGATTCCAACCCATGTGCGGTATGCGCAAATCGGCAATGTCCGGGAAGCGGCGAACCCGCATATCAAGCCAGCCGAGTCCTCTCTCCTTTCCCTCGGCACTTGCGGTGCCGAGCATCTGTGCGCCAACGCATATACCCAACAATGGCGTTCCTTGTTCGAGCACCTTACGTTCCAGCACGGGAATCAGCCCGCTCGCGCGGAGGTTCTGCATACAGGCATCGAATGAACCATTGCCCGGCAAGATGATACGCTCGGCCTGCTCGACCTCTTCCGGTTGAGCAGTGATCGTGCATCGGATTCCAAGCCGCAGCAGCATGTTGGCAACAGCACTGATATTCCCGATGTCGTAGTCGATGATTGCGATCAACGTCTTACTCCCAGGCTAAAGCGATACGACATTGTGAGATAGATGACATAGAGCATGCTGTATCCAGCGCTGTATATCTGCAACGCAAGTTGATGATTAGTCGGAATGCTTAGGCTGGTGATGGTCATGCCTAACAAGGCGATCTGCCAGAAAAGATCCACATGTTGTTTGCCCGCGATGTAAACCATATAGCTCAGTGGGCTGGCAATAAATCGCAGAGCGAAAAGGGGTAGCAACCAAACGGCGATCGTGCCGGCACCGCGCCATGCCTCGCCGAACGCCAGTGCAAACAGCGACTCGCTGGCGAACACCATCACTATGCAGAAGGCAAACGAGCCTGATGCCAGCACCTTAAAGGTTCGAAGGTAGTCGCTACGGCATTCACCGCGCTCGCGAAAACTGGTGGCTGCATGGCGCTTGAAAACATCGAGAACCGATTTCCCGAGCAGGCCGATTGGTGCACCCAGTATCCGCATGGTCATGGCCAAGAGCCCGGCAGTTTCTGCGCCGAATCGGCTGGCTACGATCAGGAGTGGCAACTGGGCTGCCGCCGTATTGATGGCATCTGCTGGCAATGACAACAACGGAAAACGGC
The DNA here is from genome assembly GCF_000582595.1 of Pseudomonas sp. BAY1663. Taxonomy (NCBI): domain Bacteria; kingdom Pseudomonadati; phylum Pseudomonadota; class Gammaproteobacteria; order Pseudomonadales; family Pseudomonadaceae; genus Pseudomonas; species Pseudomonas sp. BAY1663. Next base: position 12,241 of record NZ_AZSV01000059.1, on the reverse strand, counting down.
GTTGACGGCTCCAGAAGCTTCGGATCGTCACGGCGGCTTGAGCGGCGGGAAAGGTGCCGGCAGGCATCAGGTAGGCGGAACAGGCGAGTCCGACAATCACGCCCAGAAGGTGTGCAATGGCGAGAGCGTCTGCGGACGCGTGAAATAGCCCAGCGAGGATCTGAATTAACGTTACTGCGCCTGCCTGCGCGATGCGCATCATCGACAGTTGGCGATAACTACCTTCTGCCGCGGCCCAGGATTGCCAGGTTTGCGCTGCCGCGATTGCCAATGCAGTCGGTACCGCTGCGACAATCAACACAGACGGAAAATCATCAATCACGCCTGACGCGACGACTGTTCCTGAAGCGAGCAAGATGGCAGCAGCGCAGGCCACCAGGCATGCTGTGGCTAATGTAGAAACGACTGCGAGCCGACGTGGCTCCCCGTCCACCTCGATCGCTAGAGACGTTTCGAAACGACCAGTCAACACCACGCCAAGCAGCAGCACTATACCGAGCCAGGCTGAAAAGACGCCAAACTCGGCTGGCGCGTATAGCCGGGCAATTACCAGCGACCCGATAATCGGAATAATCTGGGCCAGGGCAGTGCCCGTCAGTACTGAAACGACACTTTTCCAATAGCTACTCATCAGCTGAGGCCTGCTGTAGAAAGCCATTCAAGAGAGCTAACGAGGCTTGCGCAGCGAGCCAAGACAAACGAAAAGAGGTCCCGGCCACTGGTGGTCTAGTTACCCGCAACTTATGCCCCACCCATGATTTCAACCAGTGGCGTTACAACTTTATTTAAATGATCGTCGGAAAGATAAGGATGCATTGGCAAGCTCATCACTCGAGTGGCGACGGCATCGCCCACCGGCAGAACCGCATACGCATCACTGACTGCGGGCTGACGATTAAGAGGGATCGGATAATGAACAGCCGTCGGAACACCTACAAGCCTCAAGTGTTCCTGCACTAATTCACGACTTTCCAACTGGACGGTGAACTGTGCCCATGCGCTCTGGTTGTGAGCCTCAATAAAGGGCGTAGCTATGCCGGCCTCATCCAGAAGAGAGACATAACTGCTTGCGACCTGCTGACGTAGCTGGATTTCCTCTTCGAATATATCCAGCTTTGGCAGCAAAATCGCCGCTTGCAAAGTATCCAGCCGGCTATTCACGCCAACCCGAACATGGTGATAGCGACGATCTTGGCCATGCCGAGCGATCTGACGGAGCACTTTTGCCAGTTCGTCGTCATTGGTGAAAATCGCGCCCCCATCGCCATAGCAGCCTAGAGGCTTGCTGGGGAAGAAGCTGGTGCAGGCGATGGTGGTCAAGTTGCAAGAGCGCTTGCCCTTGTAGGTCGCACCAAAACTCTGGGCGGCATCCTCAATCACTGGAATGCCGTGTTTAGCTGCAATAGCGTTGATGGCGTCCATATCGGCGCACTGGCCGTACAGCGAAACCGGGATAATCGCTTTTGTGCGAGGTGTGATGGCCGCTTCTAGTAATTTCGGATCTAGGTTGTAGGTACGCGGATCGATGTCCACATACACCGGCTTGGCGCCCAGCAGGGCTACGGTTTCGGCTGTAGCGATATAGGTGAAGCCGGGTGTAATGACTTCATCGCCAGGGCCGATACCCAGCGCCATTTGCGCGATCTGCAAAGCATCAGTGCCGTTGGCGCATGTGATGCAATATTTAGCGCCGACGAAGGCGGCCAGCTTTTCTTCCAGCTCCGCCACTTCCGGCCCGAGGATGTATTGGCCGTGGGCGAGGACGCGCTGAATGCCAGCGTCGATCTTGTCTTTGATGCGGGCCTGCTGGGTTTTCAGGTCGATGAATTCGATCATTTACTGCGCATCCACTTTGTTCAGTATGTTGCCGGTCAATACATAGCGGGCGCTGGTATGGGGGCAAGCGACTTCGCCCTCCCCGTTTACCGGCAGCTCCAACTGTTCGCCAAATTCGCTCATCCAGCCGATCTGCCGGGCCGGTACGCCAACCATCAGCGCATAGGCAGGGATGTCCTTGTTGACTACCGCGCCGGCACCAACGAACGCGTATTCACCGATGGTCACGCCGCAGACGATGGTGCAGTTGGCACCCAGGGTGGCACCTTTCTTTACCAGGGTGTCGCGGTATTGGTCTTTGCGCTCAATAAGGGATCGAGGATTGTAGACGTTGGTAAAAACCATGCTTGGGCCGCAGAACACACCCTCTTCAAGGGTGACGTTGTCGTAGACAGAGACGTTGTTCTGCACCTTGCAGTTGTCACCGATGACGACCCTGTTGCCGACGAATACGTTCTGGCCAAGGGAAACGCCCTTGCCAATACGTGCACCGCCGCAGACGTGCACGAAATGCCAGACGCGCGACCCTTCGCCGATCTGCGCGCCGTCATCAACAATGGCGCTGGGGTGTTGATAGTAGGACATGGGGTTTCCTGTGTGATCGAGCACTTTTCGCCAGCAAGCTGGCTCCTACATTTGACGGGTCAGACCAGGCGGTTGAGGAAGGGGTGGCCTTCATCGTTCTGCGGGCTAACGCTGGAAGCGGAGCGGATGGTGTTGACCGTTTCCACGCAGTGGCGAGCGTCTTCGATGCCGTAACCGCGACCAGCAAGAATTTCCTCATAGCTGGTGGTATGCAGATCAGTGAAGCCTTCGGAGAATTCCATCTCTTCGCCGTTGACGGTGATGGAGCGGTAGGTGGGTTTCTTCCCTTTCACGGCATCCGGCAAGTCGTTGGCGTCAATCGACAGGAACCAGCGAACTCGTGCTTTTTCGTATTCCAGATAGCCGGCGGCTTTGTAGTCGGAAGCGAAGTGCACTACGTTGCGCTGCAGCTTGCCGAAGATGAAGTGCAGCATGTCGTAGAAGTGCACACCGATGTTGGTGGCGACGCCGAAAGACTTGCGCGGATCGCCCTTCCAGCTCTCCATGTACCACTTGCCACGGCTGGTGATGTAGGTCAGCTCGACATCGTATTTATGGCTGGCCTTTTCGCGGGCGACTTTTTCCTTCAGGTCGAGAATGGCTTGGTGGTGGCGCAGTTGCAGAATATTGAAGAGGCGCTTGCCGGTTTCTCGCTCAACCAGCGCCAATTCATCCAGGTTCTCTGGGGTGGGTACGAGCGGCTTCTCGCAGATCACATCGCACCCCAACCGCAGGCCGGCAACGATATGAGCATGGTGCAGGTAGTTTGGCGAGCAAACAGAAACGTAATCGAGGGCAGTCGCCGGGGCGCGCTTGAGGCGGTATGCATGCTCCTGAAAACGCTCGAATTCGGTAAAAAATTCACTTTGCGGGGAAATGCTATCGATGATGCCGACCGAATCGTTGATGTCATAGGCGGAGACCAGAATGTTACCGGTGTCCTTGATGGCACGCATGTGGCGAGGAGCGATGTAACCGGCAGCACCGATCAGGGCAAATTTTTTCATCTGAATTCCTTTTGACGCCTCAGCGCCCGGCAGTGACCAATCAAACCTACCGGGCAATTTAATGGAAGATTTTTATCTTGGTCAGGCCTTGATAATGTGTGGAGCCGGAGCTCGGTATTTTCCACGACTATCAACAATCAGCTTGGCGTGCTGTTTGATCAGCTCGTAATCGAACTGGTCATGGTCGGTGGCCAATACCACTGCATCGAAATTGGCAAGGTTCTCGGCAGTCAACGCTTCACTACTCAGCGTGAAGTGATGCTCGCGCATTTTGGGGAAGGCGAGGACATGTGGATCGCTGTAAGCGACCACACCACCTTTGGCTTCGATCAGTTCCATGATTTCGACTGATGGCGATTCGCGCATGTCGTCCACGTTTTTCTTATAAGCGATGCCCAGAACAAGCACCTTACTGCCTTTCAACGCCTTGCCACTGTCGTTCAGGCCATCCATCAGCTTACTCAGAACATATTCCGGCATGGCACGGTTCACCTCGCCAGACAGCTCGATGAAACGGGTATGCAGGCCGTATTCGCGCGCTTTCCAGGTCAGGTAGAAGGGATCGATCGGAATGCAATGGCCGCCCAGGCCTGGGCCAGGGTAGTAGGCGGTAAAGCCGAAGGGTTTGGTCGCAGCGGCATCAACCACCTCGAAAATATCGATGCCCATGCGATCAGCAACAACCTTCATCTCGTTGACCAGACCTATATTGACCGCACGGTGGATGTTTTCCAGCAGCTTGGTCATCTCGGCCGCTTTGGTCGAACTGACCGGTACGACCTGATCGATGGCCTGATCGTAAAGCGCAACGCCGACCTCCAGGCACGCCGGCGTATGGCCGCCAATCACCTTCGGAATCGTGCGAGTCTCGAAGTTCGGGTTGCCCGGATCTTCGCGCTCGGGGGAGTAAACAAGAAAAATGTTCTCACCCACGACGAGGCCACCTTGCTGAACCCGAGGCAGAAGCTCTTCTTCTGTCGTACCAGGATATGTGGTGCTTTCTAGCGAGACGACCTGACCAGGACGAAGATAGGGTTGAATTGCATCTGTAGTGTTAATCACGAAGCTCATATCCGGCTCGCGATACTTGTTCAGCGGTGTCGGCACGCAGAGGATCAACGCATCGCATTCGCTGGCGCGGCTGAAGTCAGTCGTTGCGCTAAAGCCGCTTTGCTGGGCCGCTGCAATGCTTGCTGCCGGAATATGCTCGATGTAGCTCTGGCCCGCGTTCAGCTTGTCCACCTTACTTTCATCGATATCTATGCCAAGTACACGGAACCCAATGGCGTTATAGCGCAACATCAAGGGCAAGCCACGTAGCCAAGGCCGAGAATGCCAATCAAGGCTTCCTTGTTCTTGAATTTGGCAATGGTGGCTTGTTTTTGCTCGGACATCTAACTCGCTCCGTAGAATGTAATGCCGGCAGGCGGCTTAAGTTTTAACTGAGATATTTAATTAATTTGGAGTACTTAAGGCTGTTGAAAGCGACCTATTCAACTCATGTAATTCGCCCACTCATCGCCATGCACATGCCTGATCTTACCAAGCCATTCCGGCGTTCCCGTCACGAACTCCACCACCAGACCCTGCTGATCCGCATGCTCCAAGTAGCCGCAGATGCTGGTCACCTTCGCCCGAATAGCAAAACGCTCGCCATCCAGATCGACATAGCCGCCCCTGGGGCCGTATTGCTGGATGGCGTGGCCGGGGGTGCCCTGGGCCTGGTAACCGACGAACAGGACGTCATGCCTGGAGTCGTGCAGCATGGCCTTCAGGTAATTGACGATGCGCCCACCCGAGCACATGCCGCTGCCCGCGATAACGATGGCGGGCCGTGCGGTCTGGGTGAGGTGGTTGACCACGGCGATAGGGTCGGCGTGGCTGTCGACGGTGTTCACGAGTACGTTGTTCCAATGCGCTGCACGCCTATGCCCTCACGCCGTAATTACGCAGGGCAACCTGTTCATCCTCGCTCAGCTCCACGCCAGGGGCGTTGTGCAGTTGGTACGCGACCAGCTGCCGGCTGACCTGGTGAGTACGTGACAGGGTTTCCACAGCCTCGTGCAGGCTGGGTGCGTTTCGCAGCACCTCGATGGCATGTGCCTGGGGCAACAGGGCTTCGGCGGCAAAGGCATTGGCACGTTTTTCACTTTCGCTGTCCACTTCGCCGCCGAGTACTTCGGCAACCGGCAGCGCGCGGGTTCGGTCGACCAGCAGGTGACAAAGTTCGTGGGCCAGGGTGCTACGACGACCGTGCTTGCTGGCCGCCCTGGCCTGTTCATTGCGGTTGAGCAGAATCAGTGGGTCAATGCTGCCCCAGCAGGCGATCGCGTCGACAGCATCGCTCTCCAGCGTCAACTCCTCGATCGACACGCCCTCCTGTTCGAGCACTGTTTCGGGTTCGAACGGCGCGCTTGGCACCATGTGCAATTGCTCGCGTAGCCAGCGCGCCAATTGATAGCCCTGCTCGAACGGCGGGCTGCCAGTCAGTTGTTCGATCTTGGCGTTGGCCTCAGCGGCGAGGCGGGCGAAAGGCTGCTTGCCGAGCGCAGGGGCTTGCTGCAGCCGCTGCATGATCTCGGCGATCTGAACGGTGCTCAGGTGATGGCGAGCCATTCTCGCAGCCGCGAGGTAGACCGGTTCTTGAGCGAAAGCCAGATCGTTGGCCGCAGGCTCGAGAGCAACGAGTCGGGAGAGTTCATCCAGACGCTGAGGGCTCATCCCTGTGCTGTAATTCAGGTAATCCCTGCTTAATTGTTGCTGGCGCCCGTGCCAATGGGTGACAGCCGCTCGCACATGAGGCTGGGTGCTCTTGGCGAAGAGGTTAGCGAGAGCATCACCGATTTCTTCCAGTTGCCGGCCCAGCCGCTGGAAGTCCAGGCGCCGCGCCTGTTCATCCTCATCCACCAGCCAGAGCGTGTTGCCGCTGCGCAACCAAAGCAGCATCGGCAGGTTGGCACCGTTCATGGCCACGGAAAGATTATGGCGATCGAGGTATCGATAAAGCTGGTTTTCCTCGGCGTGAATCTGCGGCTCGGGCATGTCTTCCCAGCGCGCCTCGGCCTTTTCCAGCAGCTTGCCGGGATGAGGCACGTCATCCAGCGGCAGTGGCAAGCCCTGCTCCAGCATCAACGCCGACCAGTTCTGGCCCAGGTAATGGAGCAAGTCGATCCAGGTCCAGTCGAGGCTGCCTTGCTCGTCATCGCCGTACCAGTAAGGCTGACCATCGAGGTACAGAGAGGCTTTCACCCAGCCATGCTCCAGGCTGCCTTGCGAAGGCGCGGAATCGACGATGAGCTTCAGTTCAGCGGCCATGTTCTTTCATCCAGTGCCGATAGCCAGGCAAGCAGCCTTGCTGCTCCGCACGATTTTCCAGTTCCTGCCTGATCTGGCGCGGCAAGGATCTGCGCCCAGGGCGGTAGCGCCATGGGTAGCCATGCCAGCTGTCGCCGGAGTATACAGCCTCATACACCACTCCATCATGGACGCTGTAGATGCGCTCGGGGTGTTCCAACCCAACGGGGTAACCGATGCCGTCATTGAGCAACTGTTCCGCCAGTCGCTTGCTCAGGGTCGATGGGCATTTGCCAATCTGGGCGCTGCCCTCGTGCACGAACGCAGCCCTGGGTTCGTTCCAGCAATGCTTGAAGCGGTGCTCGCCCGGATCGTAGCGCCGTCGCTTGCAGGTCATTGCTTCATGCATGGAAAACGTCCTGATCGGCCAAATCATCTGCCCCGCCGGTCGTGATTGCGACAGGCGGTCTGTGGTGTTGCTTGTATTGTTCGCGGAGCTGGGCAGCCAGGATTCGCTTGGCTTCTCGTTCGCCATGCACGATCCGTATATCCCTCGGCCACTCCCGCATCCCCGTCACGAACTCCACTAATCCCTGCTGATCCGCATGCGCCGAGTAGCCGCCGATGCTGGTTACCTTCGCCCGGATATCGAAGCGCTCGCCATCCAGATCGACATAGCCGCCCTTGGGGCCGTATTGCTGGATGGCGTGGCCGGGGGTGCCTTGGGCCTGGTAGCCGACGAACAGGACGTCATGTCTGGAGTCGTGCAGCATGGCCTTCAGGTAATTGACGATGCGCCCACCCGAACACATGCCATTGCCCGCGATAACGATGGCGGGACGCGCGGTTTGGGTGAGGTGGTTGACCACGGCGATATGGTCGGCGTGGCTGTCGACCTTGATCAAGCTATCGAAGGCCAGCGGGTTGCGGCCGGCTTCGACCCGCTCGCGGGCTTCCTGGTTCCAGTAGGGTTGCAGGCTGCGGTAGGCCTCGGTGAAGCGGCTGGCCAGCGGAGAGTCGAGGATGATGGGGAGTTCTGGCCAGTTGGTGGGTGACACAGCCTCACCGACGGCATAGGGGTTGTTCGCGAGCGAGCTCGCTCCTACAGGGGCAATTGCGGGGCTGGTGAGTTTGGTGTGGATGATTTCTTCCAGCTCGTAGAGCAGTTCCTGGGTGCGGCCGATGCTGAAGGCCGGGATCAGAACGGTGCCTTGATCCTGCAGGGCGCGCTCGATGACGGCTTCGAGGCGTTGGCGGCGGCTGGCACGGTCTTCGTGCAGGCGGTCGCCGTAGGTGCTTTCCAGCACCAGGATATCGGCACGCTCGGGCGGTTCGGGGGGCATCAGTAGCGGCGCGTGGGGTGCGCCCAGGTCGCCGGAAAAAACGACGCGCTTGTTATCGCCAGTGGCGGGATAGGTCAGGTCGATTTCCACGTAGGCCGAGCCGAGGATATGGCCGGCACGCTGCAGGCGGATGCGCGCTACCAGCGCGTCGGTTTCAACAAGGGTGAACCACTGCTTGTATGGCAAGGGAAGCAGGCGCTGTTCGACCAGCTTGATGTAACGTTCCACATCCTTCTGGTCACGGCTGAAGCCCAGCTTGAAGGCATCTTCGAGGACGATGGGCAACAGCCTGGCCGAAGGTTCGCTGCAGAGGATCGGCCTTTGAAGCCGGCAGCGAGCAGGTAGGGAATCCGCCCCACATGGTCGATATGCACGTGGGTGACGGCCAGCGCCTTGACGGTAGCCAGCGAGAATTCGATGGCCGGATGGCCAGCCCCGGAGCGACCATCCGCCGAAGCCTCGTTGCCCTGGAACAACCCGCAATCGACCAACAAGCTACTGGCCGCATCCATGTGCAATTGGTGGCAGGAGCCCGTAACGCCATCTTGGGCGCCATGGTGTTCGATATGCGGGAAGTGCATGGTCAGTCCTTTACCGAGGCACATCAGTAATGGGCAAGCTACCGCAGCACGCTATACGTGCCGCTCCCGATGGGCAGTATGCGCGAACGAGGCGATCGCCTGATTTAGCGGGCTATACTAAGCCTTTGAGTGCTGGCCTTGGGCCATATGACGCACGAGTGCGATGAACACACCCAGCATAGCGCCGAGTATTAATGCCAGAACCAGGATCAAGGCTGCTCTAGGCTTGATGGGGTGACGCGGCTCTACTGCACGCTGATCGATGGAGACCAGCTTGAGCGCTTCCGTATCGAAGTGCAGCGCGCGCAGGCGTGCGGCCTCTTCCCGCCAACCAGCAAGATTTTTCAGGAACAGGTCTTCGTTTTCGCGGCTGTTGAGTACTTCGATCTGGCGGTTGTGCTCCAGTAATTTCAGCTCACGGGCGATCTGTGCGATGCGCGGCTCGGTGAAGTCATCAGAGCGGCGTGCCAAAAGCGCCTTTCGTTCGGCCTCCAGTGCATCGGTGCCCATGAAGTAGAGCGGTATTTGCTGGTTGTTGACCTCGGTGCGGATCACACTGCCTTGGCTCGTGATCTCGGCAGCGCCAAGCGCCGACGGCGTGGTGGGCTTGCTGATGCCCAATGATGTTGCGATCCGAATCGCTTCATTGAGCTGGTTGATGCGATTTTCACGGCGAGTCTTCAACTGCTGTCGCAGTGCTGCCAGCTCGTCGTTCAATTGGGCACGCTGGAGCGCATCCGCCTCGCTCAGCTTGGCGATCTTGATCTCTTTGGTGGCCTCGTAACTCGCGCGAGCCGCTGCGATGTTCTTGTCCAGTTGGTTGAGGCGGTTGCCGATGAGCGTATCGAGGTCGGCCGAGATTTCCTTGCGTACCTTGTCCAAGGAATACTCTACGAAGCCGTTGACCACCTTCACGCCGTTGAGGTCTTGTGGATAGGTCAATTGTAGGCCGACAAAAGGCGTCGTCGTCCCCTCGGGTTTCTTGGGATCGGGCTGCAGCAGCTTGAAGGCTTCGTCATTGAACGCCTCGAATGTTTGCTCGAGGCTGCGGCCGGGCTGAGCCAGTTCAGCAAAGAGCTGCTGGTTATCGCGAAAGAAGCCGAGCCGGTTGTCATAGGAATCAAGCGCCGCCCCGACTTGAGCCAGTGCCTGCTTCGGCGACAACTTGTAGATGCCCAGATGATTCAGCTCATCCAGATCCTTGATCGCGGCAGGGCGAAGTACGGTCTGGACGCTGTAGTAGCGAGGTGCGAGCACGGCATAAACAAGGCCGATCGCAGCAACCAGGGCCGTAACAGCAGCGATGAGTGTTTTTGCTTCCACAGCGCACCGACGAGTTGGATCAGATCAATCTCATCGTTTGCCACTGGACTTAGATGTTGCGGGGAGGTTACAGCGTTCACGTCGAATTCCGTCTCGTCAGTGCCCGGCGCAGCAAAAACGCAACGCCCGGGGTCGCGACCAAAAAAAGGAAATGTTCCGTCATTTTCGCGGGCCAGCATTTTGCCATCTAGATCACAAAAAGCAAGTGACGTGCATCACTCTTGATCGAGCGTGCAGTGCTTGGCTTTGGGAGATTGGAGTGGGCTGGCAGGCCGGTCTGCATCGCCGCGAGGGCGCACACCCCACCGAATGCGGCGGAGGTGTGCTGCTTGCGTGGGCCCACCCCGGGGCGATGCATTTCAAGCTTCGGGTAGGTCCGCTACCCGAACCGACGACTATTGCTCGGCGCTACGTGCCATCAGGCTACGCACCAGCGCGATGAACACGCCAAGCATGCCGCCGAGAACAAGGCCTAACGCGAGGATCATCGCTTTTTTCGGCTTAACCGGCTTTAGCGATTCCAATGCGGGCTGATCCAACCGCACCAGCCTTAGCCGTTCGGTATCGAGCTTGATTCCTTTCAGGCGGGCTGCTTCCTCACGCAACTGTGCAAGGTTGGCCAGATAAAGATCTTCGCCTTCTCGTTCCTTCAGGATTTCAACCTCACGGTTGTTCTTGAGCATTGCCAATTCGGATTGGATTTCGGCAATACGAGGCTCGACAAAATCATCGGACTTTCGATTGGCAAGCGCATCACGCTCGGCAATCAGCGCTTCGGTCCCCATGAAATATAGAGGCGTTTCTTGATTGGTTACTTCGGTGCGAATGACCTGCGTGCCTCCATGAGTCGCCGCCGTCATGGTTGATGGACTTGTCGGCGTGCGAATGCCCAGTGAATCGGCAATAGAAATGGCTTCGCTGAGCTGCTGGATGCGGTTGGTCCGGCGAGTTTTCAACTCCTCGCGCAGCGCTGAGAGTTCGTCCTGTAGCTGAGCGCGCTTGAGCGCATCCTTCTCAAGCAAAGTGGCTATCTTCGCTTCCTTGGAGGCGTTGTAGTTCGCTCGTTGTGCCTCCATGTTCATATCCAGCTAGCCAGGCGATTATTGATCAGGCTCTCCAGGTCCTCCGCAATCTCCCGCCGCTCTTGATCCAATACATAGGCAACAAAGTCATTCACGATCGACGCACCATTCATCCCCTTCGGATAGGTGAGCCGGAGGCCGACGAATGCGCTGCGGTTATCCGTCCGCTTTGGGTCGGGAAAGAGCATTTCGAAGGCCTGCTCGTTGAATTCGGCAAAGGCCTGCTCAAGCGAATCGCCCTCGGCGATAGGCTGGAAAAGCTCCTGGTTATTCAGGAAAAAATCCAGGCGATTGTCGTAGGACGAAAGCCCACTCGCCACCCGATTGATGGCTTTTTCCGGCGTGAGCTTGTAGATGCCGGTCTCATTAAGCTGATCGAGGCTGCTCTGCGGGACGGGCCGAAGATAGGTTCTAGTTTGATAGTAGGGCGTCGCCAGAAAGGCGTAAGCCGCAGCCATCAGAGCGACGACGAACGTCACACCGATGATCAATATTTTCTGTCGCCAAAGCGCGCGAAACAGCTCGACCAGATCGATCTCGTCGGCTGTTGAGATTGAGGGCTGCGCAGTCATCCGGATTCCTTGTTACTGATGCATTCAATGCAAATCAAGCGAATCGGGATTTGTACACGCTCGAAACGTAAAGTTCCGTTGAGTTGATGATTTTTAACAACTTTTTATGAGCAACAGGGCGGCCATCCCCAGGCTGTACCAGTGCGGCCGCCACCAGTTGTCATTCGTCGTCATTGACCCTATCGCGCAGTTCCTTCCCCGGCTTGAAGTGCGGAACGAACTTGCCGTCAAGGCTGACGGACTGGCCGGTCTTGGGGTTACGGCCTACGCGGGGCGCGCGGTAATGCAGGGAGAAACTGCCGAAGCCGCGAATTTCGATCCTCTCGCCAGTGGCCAAGGCCTGGGCCATTTGCTCAAGCATGGTCTTGATGGCCAGCTCGACATCCTTCGACGAAAGCAGCCCCTGCTGGGTGACGATACGTTCGATCAATTCCGACTTGGTCATGGTTTTCCCTTCGTTTTCAAGCGGCTAGATCATTCGGGTTGCGGTCGTTTGTAGCATGTTGTTCAGAGTTTGAACAGCCCGAGCGGGATTGTCGGCTGGAGATCGTTCTCTTATTGAGAGGTCTTCGGAGTGTGCTGGCTGCTTTTATGGAAGGCCCGACCTCGGGTGAGCTT
>NZ_AZSV01000058.1:0-27939 GCF_000582595.1 Pseudomonas sp. BAY1663 | reverse complement strand
CGCGTGCCGGCGAGGCGGGGCGCGGCTTCGCCGTGGTCGCCGACGAGGTCCGCGCGCTGGCCAGCCGCACCCAGCAGAGTACCGGCGAGATCCAGAGCATGATCGATCGCCTGCAAAGCGCCACCGCGAATACCGTCGAGACCATGCTGCGCGCCGGCGAGAAGGGTGAGAGCACCCGCGAGCAGGCCAACCAGGCCGGGGAGTCGCTGGATGCCATCTCCGCGCTGATCGGCACCATCAATTCGATGAACGCGCAGATCGCCGCCGCCGCCGAGGAGCAGACCGCGGTGGCCGAGGAGATCAACCGCAGCGTGCACCACATCGCCGATGCGGTGGACGGGGTGGCCAGCGACGCGGCGCAGGGCGCGCAGACCTCGCGGGAACTCAACGGCCTGGCCGAACGCCTGCAGAAGCTGGTCGGCCAATTCCGTATCTGATGTGCAGCGTTGCGGCGGCGGGCGCAACGCCCGCGCCGCCGCGTCCGGCGCATTGCGTCTCCCGCCTACGGCCAGCCGGGCAAATCTGCGACAATCGCGCTCTTCACGAATTTGCCCACGGCTGTCCATGACCGACGCAATGCCCGCTATCGACACCCTGCTGAAAAACCTCGACCAGGCTCTGTACGCCGATCGTCACCGCCTGCGCCGGCAGTTGCATGAGCTGCGCAAGAACCCCGACGAAGGCAAGCTCGGTCAGTGGCTGGAGCGTTTCCAGGCCTCGGCCGCCAAAGTCGAGGCGCGCCGGCGCAGCGTGCCCGTCGTCCGCTACGACGATGCCCTGCCGATTGCCGCCAAGCGCGACGAGATCAAGGCCGCGCTGGAAAAGCATCAGGTGCTGGTGATCGCCGGCGAGACCGGCTCGGGCAAGACCACCCAGCTGCCGAAGATCTGCCTGGAGATCGGCCGCGGCGTGCACGGCTGATCGGCCATACCCAGCCGCGGCGCCTGGCCGCGCGCAGCGTCGCCACCCGGGTCGCCGAGGAACTCGGCGCGCCACTCGGTGAACTGGTCGGCTATCAGGTGCGCTTCGAGGACCAGAGCACCGAGCGCACGCTGATCAAGCTGATGACCGACGGCATCCTGCTGGCCGAGACGCAGCACGATCGCTTCCTGGAAAAGTACGACACGCTCATCGTCGACGAAGCCCACGAACGTTCGCTGAACATCGACTTCCTGCTCGGCTTTCTCAAGACCCTGCTGCCGCGCCGGCCGGACCTGAAGGTGATCATCACCTCGGCGACCATCGACCTGGAGCGCTTCAGCAAACACTTCAATGGGGCCGGCCTTCCGGATGCACCGATCATCGAGGTCTCCGGGCGCACCTACCCGGTGGAGACCTGGTATCGCCCGCTGGCCGCCGAGACCGACGAGGACGGTAACCGCGTCGAGGACGACCTCACCGTCGACCAGGGCATCCTCGCCGCGCTGGACGAGATTGCCGCCCACGAGCGCAGCGTCGGAAAGCGCCCCGGCGACGTGCTGGTGTTCCTCCCCGGCGAGCGCGAGATCCGCGATGCCGCCGAGGTGCTGCGCAAGGCCAACCTGAAGTTCACCGAGGTGCTGCCGCTGTACGCACGGCTGACCCCGGCCGAGCAGCAGAAGATCTTCCAGCCGCGCCCGGGGCGCAAGATCGTGCTGGCCACCAACGTGGCGGAGACCTCGCTGACCGTGCCGGGCATCCGCTACGTGATCGATTCGGGCACCGCGCGCATCAGCCGCTACAGCTACCGCGCCAAGGTCCAGCGGCTGCCCATCGAGGCGGTGTCGCAGGCCAGCGCCAACCAGCGCAAGGGCCGCTGCGGGCGGGTCGAGCCGGGCATCTGCATTCGCCTGTACAGCGAGGAGGATTTCCTCGGCCGGCCGGAATTCACCGACCCGGAGATCCTGCGCACCAACCTCGCCGCGGTGATCCTGCAGATGCTGCATCTGCGCCTGGGCGACATCCAGGATTTCCCCTTCATCGAACCGCCGGACGGCAAGGCCATCAGCGACGGCTTCAACCTGCTGCAGGAGCTCTCGGCGGTCAACCGCGAGAACCAGCTGACGCCGCTGGGACGCCAGCTGGCGCGTCTGCCGATCGACCCGCGCCTGGGCCGCATGCTGCTCGAGGCCGCGCAGCAGGGCAGCCTGGCCGAGGTGCTGATCGTCGCCAGTGCGCTCTCGGTGCAGGACGTGCGCGAACGCCCGGACGACCGCCAGCAGGCCGCCGACCAGGCCCATGCGCAATGGAAGGACCCGGACTCGGACTTCGCCGCGCTGATCAACCTCTGGCGCGGCTTCGAGGAGCAGCGCCAGGAACTGGGCTCCAACGCGCTGCGTAGCTGGTGCCGGAAGAACTTCCTTAATTACCTGCGCCTGCGCGAATGGCGCGATGCCCATCGCCAGCTGACGCTGATCGCCCGCGAACTCAAGCTGGGCGCGGGCAAGGCGGTGGATGGCTCCGGCCATCCACCCTACGCAAAATCCGGCTCCCGTAGGGTGGAAGACGGCGAAGCCTCTTCCACGCGTTCGCCCGAGGCCGCCTCCCAACTCGCCCCAACCAAGGACACCAAGGTCAACGCCATCGTCCGCCAGCAGGTCGAAGCCAGCGAGGCCGCGCAGAAGGCCAAGGGCTATGCCGCGGTGCACAAGGCGATCCTCGCCGGCCTGCTCAGCCAGGTCGGCAACAAGACCGAGGAGGGCGATTTCCTCGGTGCGCGCCAGCGGCGTTTCTGGGTCCATCCCGGAAGTAGCATCGGGCGCAAGAAACCGAACTGGCTGATGGCGGCGGAACTGGTCGAGACCACCAAGCTGTTCGCGCGCATGGTCGCCAAGATCGAACCGGACTGGATCGAGCCGCTGGCCGGCCATCTGGTCAAGAAGAACCACTTCGAGCCGCACTGGGAGAAGAAGCGTGGCCAGGTGGTGGCCTACGAGCAGGTCACGCTCTACGGGCTGATCGTGGTCGGCCGCCGCCCGGTGCACTACGGGCCGATCGACCCGCCGGCGGCGCGCGAGCTGTTCATCCGCGAGGGCCTGGTGCGTGGCGAAATCAACAGCCGCGCCCAGGCGCTGACGGCCAACCGCGAGCTGCTCGAACGCATGGACGAGCTGGAGGCCAAGGCGCGGCGCCGCGACATCCTCGCCGACGAGGAAACCCTGTTCGGCTACTACGCCGCGCGCCTGCCGGCGGACATCTACCAGACCGCCAGCTTCGAGAACTGGTACAAGCGCGAGAGCCAGAAGAACCCGCAGCTCTTGATCATGCGCGAGGAGGACGTGCTCGCCCGCGAGGCCAGCGAGGTCACTGCCGCGCAGTACCCCGACCACCTGCGCATCGGTGAGCTGCAATTGCAGCTGGAATACCACTTCGAACCCAACCACCCGCGCGACGGCGTGACCCTGCGCGTGCCGGCGCCGCTGTTGCCGCAACTGCGCAGCGAACGCCTCGATTGGCTGGTGCCGGGCCTGCTGGAAACCAAGGCGGTGGCGCTGGTGCGCAACCTGCCGAAGGCGATCCGCAAGAACTTCGTGCCGGTGCCGGATTTCGTCCGGGCCGCGCTTGCGAAGATCGTCTTCGGCGAGGGCGCGTTGCCCGAGGCGCTGGGGCGCGAGCTGCTGCGCATGACCGGCGCACGCGTGTCGGAGGAGGCCTGGCGCGAGGCGGCCAGCCAGCTCGACGCGCACCTGAGGATGAATATCGAGGTGGTCGACGCCCGTGGCACGTTTCTCGGCGAAGGCCGCGACCTGGCCGAACTCACCGCACGCTTCGCCGAGGCCAGTCAGGCCGCGCTGGCGCCACCGCAGCGCAAGGCCGAGCAGAAACCGGTGGAAGCCAAGGGCTTCGCCCAGGTCGCGGAAAAGGCCCAGGCGAAAATGGCCGGGTTGTCGATGACCGTCTACCCGGCGCTGGTGGAAGAGGCCGGGGTGGTCAAGGAAGGGCGCTTCCCGACCCAGGCCGAGGCCGACTGGCAGCACCGTCGCGCCTTGCAGCGGCTGCTCCTGCAGCAGCTGGCCGAGCCAGCCAAGTACCTGCGCAGCAAGCTGCCGGGGCTGACCGAGCTGGGCCTGCTGCATCGAGAAATGGGCAAGGTCGATGCGCTGGTCGAGGACATCCTGCTGGCCAGCCTGGACAGCTGCATTCTCGATGGCGAGGCTGCGCTGCCGCGCGACGGCGCCGCGCTGGCGTCGCTGGCCGAGCGCAAGCGTGGCGACTGGACCGCGCATGCCGAGCGTCTGGCGCGCCTGGTGCTGGAAATCCTCAAGCACTGGCACGGCCTGCAGAAGCGCTTCAAGGGCAAGATCGACCTGGCCCAGGCGGTGGCGCTCAACGACATCAAGGCGCAGCTAGGCAATCTGGTCTATCCGGGCTTCGTCCGCGAGACGCCGGCCGAGTGGCTGAAGGAATACCCGCGCTACCTCAAGGCCATCGAGCAGCGCTTCGACAAGATCGGCGCACAGTTGCAGCGCGACCGCGTCTGGTCCGGCGAGCTGGGCGGCTACTGGGAGCAGTACCGGGCGCGGCTGGACAAGCACCGGCAGGAGGGCAAGCGCGACCCCGAGCTCACGCTGTACCGCTGGATGCTCGAGGAATACCGCGTGTCGCTGTGGGCGCAGCAACTGGGCACCCGCATGCCGGTATCGGACAAGCGCCTGAACAAGCAATGGGCCCAGGTCGAGCCCTGAGGGCAGGCCTGCGGCATGCGTGATACAAGGAAAAAACCGATGGGCAGCCGCAACGGCCTGCCGGGCGTGGCCAGCTCGCTCGGAGCGTCGGCGTTGTTCGCCGCGCTGTACTACTACACCACGCTGCTCGAGCCGCTGAACGGCCAGCAGGTCTATGGCTGGCGCATCCTGCTCACCGCGCCCTGCCTGGCCCTGCTGCTGCTCGGCCTCGGGCGTTGGGACGAGGTGCGCCAGATCGCGGCGCGCCTGCGGGGCGAGCCGCGCCTGTGGCTGGCGCTGCCGGTTTCCTCGGCGCTGGTCGGTGTACAGCTCTGGCTGTTCATGTGGGCGCCGATCAATGGCTACGGGCTGGATGTGTCGCTGGGCTATTTCCTGTTGCCGCTGAGCATGGTGCTGGCCGGGCGCCTGCTCTTCCGCGAGGCGGTCAGCCGCCTGCAGCGGCTGGCCTGCCTGTGTGCGCTGGTCGGGGTCGGCAACGAACTGCTGCTGGCCGCGTCGCTGTCCTGGCCGGCCCTGGTGGTCGCCCTCGGCTATCCCTGCTATTTCTCCCTGCGGCGCTGGATCGGCACGGCGAACCTCGGCGGGCTGTGGTTCGATCTGGTCATCAGCCTGCCGGTCGCCGCGGCGTTCGCGCTGGCCGATGGCGACACCCTGCGCCTGCTGGGCGAGCGGCCGCGGCTCTTGCTGCTCATCGCCGGGCTGGGCGCGCTCAGCGCGCTGGCGCTGGCGCTGATGATCGTCGCCGGCAAGCGCCTGGAGATGGCCCTGTTCGGCCTGCTCAGCTACGTCGAGCCGGTGCTGCTGGTGGTGGTGGCGATTCTCCTGGGCGAGAGCATCGCCCGCGACCAGTGGCTGACCTACGGTGCGATCTGGCTGGCGATCGTCGTGCTGGTCGTCGAGGGCCTCGGCGCGTTGCACAGAGCTTAGCCGACGAAACGACAACCGCTCAGCGTGTCGTCTCGACCGGCTGCAGTTCGCCGTCCTTGCCGAGGCGCAGGCGAAGGAAGTCGTGGGCCAGGTACAGCTTGCCGTCGAAGCGCGCCGCCGCTTCCGCGCGGATGTCCTCGATGGATAGACCGCGGTTCGGCGTCGGCTGGTAGCGGGCGCTGAAATGGGTCAGCACCAGGTTCGGCACCCCGGCCGAATGGGCAAAGGCCGCCACGGATGCGGCGGTGCTGTGGCCGAAGTCATTGCGTGCGTCGTCGGCGATGGCCTGGGTGTAGGTGGCTTCGTGGACCAGCACCTGGGCGCCCCGGCAGGCTTCGTCGAGCAGTTCGGGGCGATCGTTGTCGCCACCGACGACGATGCGCCGGGGTGTGCGGGTGAAGTTCAGGTAGTCGTCGCTGCGCAGCGTGCGGCCCTCGTGCTGCACATCGAAACCGCGCGCCAGCTGGCCCCACAGCGGGCCGCGGGGAACGCCGTCGCGATCGAGCCGGTCGATGTCCAGGCGCGGGTCGGGACGGGCCTCGGTGAAGGCGTAGCCGTAGCAGGGCACGCGATGGGAAAGGGCGCTGGCCTCGACCCTGACCTGGGGATTGCACCATTCGCCCAGGGTTTCGACGGCATGGAAGTCCAGTTCGTAACCCAGCCAGCTCTGGCTCATGCGCAGTGTCGCGCGCAGCCATGGCTCGATGCCGTTCGGGGCGACGATCGTCAGCGGCGCCTTGCGCCCCATCATGCCGGCGCTGGCGAGCAGGCCGGGCAGGCCGAAGCAGTGGTCGCCGTGCACATGGGTGATGAAGATCGCGCGCAGGTCATGCAGCGACAGCGGCGTGCGCAGCAGGCGGTGCTGGGTGCCCTCGCCGCAATCGATCAGGTACCAGCCCTTGCCGGTGTCCTCCAGCAGGGCCAGCCCGGTGACGTTGCGGGCCTTGGTGGGCGTACCGGAAGAGGTGCCGAGAAATAGCAGATCCACAGCCTGTGCTCCCGATGATTCGTGTCGTACCAGTATGCCGTGCGGCGGTGGCTGCGAGGTGACGGATCGCGCGGCAGATCGACCGCATGGCTGCCATAGTCATGGCCATGACCACCGCGACCTTCCGCTTCTACCAGCAACTCAACGCCTTCCTGCCCGCCGACCGCCGTGGGCGGGACATCACCTGCACCTGCGCCCGGGCGGCGACCACCAAGCACATGATCGAGGCGCTGGGCGTGCCGCATACCGAGGTCGCGCTGCTGCTGGTCAATGGCGAGCCGGCCGGCTTCGAGCGGCTGATCGCCGACGGCGACCGGATCGCGGTGTATCCCAAGTTCGCGTCGCTGGATATCGCTGAAGCGCGGCTGCCGCCAGATCGGCCGCCCGGCAGGCCGCGTTTCGTCGCCGACGCCCACCTCGGCGGGCTGGCGCGGCTATTGCGCATGGCCGGCTTCGACACGCTCTACGACAACGCCTTCGAGGACGGGCCGATGGCCGAACTGGCGCGTCGCGAGGAGCGCATCCTGCTCAGCCGGGATCGCGAACTGCTCAAGCAGCGCAACGTCGTCCATGGCTGCTTCGTGCATGCGCTCAAGCCGGCGGCGCAGTTGCGCGAGCTCTATGAGCGACTGGAACTGGCCGCCGATGCGCGGCCATTCAGCCTGTGCATGAACTGCAACGCCCCATTGCGCGAGGTGGCCCGGCAGGCGGTGTTCGAACGCCTGCCGCCGCGGGTGCGCGAGCGCTACCGGCGCTTCCTGATCTGCGAGCGCTGCCGGCAGCTCTACTGGGAGGGGTCGCACTGGCAGGCCATGAGCGCATTGCTGGCTGCGCTGGAACGGCCGCGCTGAAGCTGGCTCACGCCCGCTCGCAGTTGATCATCCAGGACACGCCGAAGCGGTCGGTGAGCATGCCGAAGCGTTCGGCCCAGAAGGTCTTTTCCATCGGCATGACCACCTGGCCGCCCTCGGCCAGCGCCGCGAACAGGCGTTCGCCTTCGGCCACGCTGTCCGGGCTGAGGGTGATCGAGCAGCCCTTGATGCCTTCGTAGGGACCGCCGCCACAGGTGTCGCCGGGCAGGGTGTCGGAGGCCATCAGCAGGTCGTCGCCCAGCTTCAGGCTGACGTGCATGATCCGTTCGCGGTGCTCGGCGGGAAACTGCTCGGCGTTCGGCGCCTGGGCGAAGGTCATCATCTCCAGCGTGCCGCCCAGCGCCTGCTGATAGAAGGTGAAGGCTTCGCGGGCCTGGCCGTCGAAGGTGAGGTAGGTGGAAATTTTCATGGGGGTCTCCGTGTCCGGGGGTGTCGAGGGTTTGCGCACGGGCGGACTGCCCGTTCTCTCGCACAGCACAGCCTAGTCGTGGTGCGGGGAATTTCCGTCGGTGCCGATCACTGGTCGAACGGACGGGCGGCGAATCGACAGGGGAGGCGTTTGTCTGCCGGAAGCGGGTGGGGCTGTCGCCGTTTCAACCTGAATGGCGAGGCGGACTGGAAGCGCTTGTGCGCCAGCCTGAAGGGACGCGTGGAAAAGGCTTCGCCGTTTTCCACCCTACTGCAGGCGGTAGCGCGCCAGTTCCCTGGGCGTCAGGAGGTGCATCCGCCAGGGTTCGAAGCGCTGCATGTCCTTCGCCAGGCTGGGGTGCATGCCCATGTCGCGGAAGTAGGCCTGCGGTGTTCGTCGCGGCTGCTGGCCACCTGACAGGGCCGAGTCGCCATTGGCCAGGTAGGGACGGTGCAGGGCGACATGGCCGCGTACCGTCCGTTGCCGACCGGCCGCCAGCAGGTAGACGCAACTGCCCTGGCACACGGCCGAGCGCGGTACCAGGGCTTCGAAACCGGTCTCGCGCAGCAGGTAGCCCATGCGCATGCCTCCGCGGCGCTGCCACCGATATTGTCGAGTATCAGCAGTTTGCGGGCGTAGCGGCCGGGATGGGCGGTGACGCCCTTGAGCAGTGCTTCGTAATCGCCCGGTGCGATCTGTTCGGTCACGCGGGCCACCAGCATCCGGCCATGGGTGGCGTGCTGCATCTCCAGGACGGCTACATCCGCCTGCGAAAGGCAGGCATGGAGCGCCAGGGCGCAGCAAATGACGAAACGGAGCATCGGGCGGTCGGTCCTGCGGGAAAGAGCTGGCGAAGATAACCGCAGCGCGGCGTTTCGCCTACTGTCATCGTGCCGGCGGCTGCGGCAGGCCGGGGGCAGCGTGGAAAAGCTGCACTATGCTCAACGCCGTGGGGCGAGCCGCGCGGCGGCGCTGGCCGCAGCCGACGCTCGCCCGGCGTCCGAACGATCACAAGGAGCCCATCATGGGGTTGGTCCTGATTCTGCTGGTCCTGATCGCCTTCATCGTGTTTTCCACGGTGCGCTGGAAGTTGCATCCCTTCCTGGCGCTGCTGGCGGCCGCGATTCTCGCCGGCTTCGCCTACCGGGTACCGGTCGGGGAGATTCTCACCACGGTCGCCTCCGGTTTCGGCGGCATCCTCGGTTACATCGGCATCGTCATCGCCCTGGGCACCATCATCGGCGTGATTCTCGAGCGCTCCGGCGCGGCGATCACCATGGCCGAGAGTGTGATCCGGTTGCTGGGCGAGCGCTTCCCGACGCTGACGCTGTCGATCATCGGCTATCTGGTGTCGATCCCGGTGTTCTGCGATTCCGGCTACGTCATCCTGAACTCGCTGAAGAACGCCCTGGCGGCACGGATGAAGGTTTCGGTGGTGGCCATGAGCGTGGCGCTGGCCACCGGCCTGTATGCCACCCATACCTTCGTTCCGCCGACCCCGGGGCCGATCGCCGCGGCCGGCAACCTGGGGCTGCAGGGTTCGCTGGGCCTGGTGATCGCCGTCGGTCTGGTGGTGTCGGCGCTGGCAGCGCTGGCCGGGCTGTTCTGGGCCAACCGCTTCCTCAAGCGCGACGACCACGAACTGCTGGACGAAGCTCCCAGCGAGCTGCTGGCCGAGGAGGTGGACTTCGACACCCTGCGGGCCCGCTACGGCATCCTGCCCAGCGCCTGGCAGGCCTTCGCGCCGATCTTCGTGCCGATCGCGCTGATCTGCATCGGCTCGGTCGCCGCGCTGCCCGGCCGGCCGCTGGGCGAGGGCGTGGCGTTCACGCTGCTGAGCTTCATCGGCCAGCCGGTCGCCGCCCTGCTGGTCGGGCTGGGGTTCGCCTGCACCCTGCTCAAGGGCGAGAACAAGCGCCAGCAATTCCACGACCAGGTGGCGGCGGGCATCGCCTCCGCGGCGCCGATCCTGCTCATCACCGGTGCCGGCGGCGCCTTCGGCGCCATGCTCAAGATCACCCCGCTGGGCGATTACCTGGGCCAGAGCCTGTCGGCGCTGGGAATCGGCCTGTTCATGCCGTTCCTGGTCTCCGCCGCGCTGAAGACCGCGCAGGGCTCGACCACCGTCGCGCTGGTGACCACTTCGGCGATGGTCGCGCCGCTGCTCGGCAGCCTGGGGCTGGACAGCGAGATGGGCCGGGTGTTGACGGTCATGGCCATCGGCGCGGGCGGCATGACGGTGTCCCACGCCAACGACAGCTTCTTCTGGGTGGTGTCGCAGTTCAGCCGGATGAAGGTCTCCACCGCCTACCGTGCGCAGACCATGGCGACCCTGATCCAGGGCGTGACGGGCATGGCCGTGGTCTGGCTGCTGGGGCTGGTGCTGCTCTGAGAGCCCGCGTCTCAGCCTTGCGTGTCGATCCCGTACAGGCGCTTGTTCCAGTCCTCCACGCTGCGCTGGCCCAGGCGGCGTTCGACCAGCTTGCGCCAGGATGGCACCAGCGGCAGTTCGCTCAGTTCGTGCAGCGCGGCCTGGTCCAGGGGGCGCCGGTAGAGCACCTCCAGTACCCGCGTCAGCGGCCAGCGCGAATGGGGCCGGTGTTCGAGGACGAGCATCCGCCCGGCTTCCAGGCAGCCGGGTTCCAGCACCCGGTAGTACCAGCCGGTCATGCCGCTCTGCTGCACCTGCAAGGCCATGTCCGGGATGCCGAAGCGATCGTTGAGCTTCCAGCAGGGCTGGCGTGTCTGCGCCACTTCCAGCAGCGCTTCGCCGCAGCGCAGTACGTCACCCAGGCACAGGTCCGCCTCGCCGAGCCCGAGTGTGCTGATGTTCTCGCCGAAGGCGCCGGGGCGCGCCAGCAGCGCCGAGGGGCCGAGCCGCTCGATCCACTGGCGATAGTGCTCGTACGGATAATGGTGCAGCGCCTTGTCCACGCCGCCATGCACCTTGCGGTCGCCCTGTTCGTCGCCCTCCAGCCCTTCGGGGCCGAGCGGGACCGGGCCGGCCACCGCCTGCTTGGCGATGGCGCTATGGGTGCCGGGACGGGTGTAGGGCACGGCTTTGCCGACGAGCAGTTGCTCGATTCTGGCCAGTTGCATCAGAGGACTCCGGAGGTATTCAGCGTTCGGGCGTGATTGTGCCTGATCGCCGGCCCCGGAGCCCGCCTTGCTCAGGCCTCGAGGACAAAGGCCGGCGACGGTTCGGCGGCGGGGCGCACCACCCGCTCGCAGGTCTGCCCGGTTTCGGCGCTCACTCGCCGGGCGGCCTCGGGGTCGTCGGCGAAGGGTTGCAGCGCCGCCTGCTGCGCATCGTGGCGGGACAGGTTCGCCAGGCTGAGGACGGCGCAGAACAGGGTTATCGCGGTGAGCAGAATCAGCAACATGGTCATCTCGCCGGGGCCAGGTCGGGGATCGGTGCCTGCACGGCGTGCTCGCCGGCACGCACGGTGCGCCAGGTATTGTAGGCCATCAGCAGCATGCCGGAGGCGAACAGGCCGCCGCCGGCCAGGCGTACCAGATAACCCGGATGGCTGGCCTCCAGCGCCTCGACGAAGGAGTAGGTGAGGGTGCCGTCCTCGTTGATCGCACGCCACATCAGGCCCTGGGTGATGCCGTTGACCCACATCGAGGCGATGTACAGCACCGTGCCGATGGTGCTCAGCCAGAAGTGCGCGTTGATCAGGCCGGTGCTGTGCATCCGCTCGCAGCCCCATAGCCGGGGGATCATGTGGTACAGCGTGCCGATGCTGATCATCGCCACCCAGCCGAGGGCGCCGGCGTGCACGTGGCCGATGGTCCAGTCGGTGTAGTGGGAGAGGGCATTGACGGTCTTGATCGCCATCATCGGGCCTTCGAAGGTGGACATACCGTAGAACGCCAGCGAGACCACCAGAAAGCGCAGGATCGGGTCGCTGCGCAGCTTATGCCAGGCGCCGGAGAGGGTCATCATGCCGTTGATCATGCCGCCCCAGCTCGGCGCCAGGAGGATGACCGACATCACCATGCCCAGGCTCTGCGCCCAGTCCGGCAGGGCGGTGTAGTGCAGGTGGTGCGGGCCGGCCCAGATGTACAGGCTGATGATCGCCCAGAAGTGCACGATAGACAGCCGGTAGGAATAGATCGGCCGCTCGGCCTGCTTGGGTACGAAGTAGTACATCATCCCGAGAAAGCCCACCGAGAGGATGAACCCGACCACGCTATGCCCGTACCACCACTGCACCATGGCATCGGTGGCGCCCGAAAACAGCGAGTAGGACTTGAACAGCGTGACCGGCACCAGCAGGTGGTTGACGATGTGCACCATCGCCGTGACGACGATGAACGCGCCGTAGAACCAGTTGCCGACGTAGATGTGGCTGACCCGGCGCCGGGCGATGGTGCCGAAGAACAGCCAGGCGTAGACCAGCCACACCAGCGTGACCAGCAGGGCGATGGGCCATTCCATCTCCGCGTACTCCTTGGACGTGGTATAGCCCAGCGGGTAGCTGACCAGCATGGCGACGATCGCCGCCTGCCAGCCCCAGAACACGAAGCGGGCCAGGCCGTCGGAAACCAGCCGTGCGCGGCTGGTGCGCTGCACGACGTAGAAGGACGTGGCGAATAGCGCGTTGCCGCCGAAGGCGAAGATCACCAGGTTGGTGTGGATTGGCCGGATGCGGCCGAAACTGGTCCACGGCAGGTCGAAATTGAGTTGCGGCCAGACCAGCTGGGCGGCGATGAACACGCCCATGGCCATGCCGAGGATGCCCCAGAACAGGGTCATCAGGGTGAACTGGCGAACGATGGCGTAGTTGAAGGTTTCGCCGGCCGAGCCGGCGCGAATCACTCTGGACATGGAGATTACCGGTTGCACGCAAGGGGTTTGCAAGGTTCCGCCCCACCTTGCACGGCCTCCTGGGGTTCCTCTGCTGGGATCTCTCTGCGAGTCGTGCCTGGGCGCCAGGCGAGCGCCGAGGTGGATCGCAGGCCAGTGTGGTCCTCCTGTTTGATTTGCACAAAGGAATAATAATGCACGTCTAGTTCATTTATTTTGAATCAATGGCTTGCCCACACTGTGGTGCATCGGCCACGATGCAAAAAGACTGCACTTTCGCGGCAGTATTTTTCATTTTCAGCCTCTGTTGGCGTGCGGCTAGCATGGCCGTCTGGCCTGCCGCTGCGGTGATGACGCCTGGTCGCGCGGGGGCATACTGACACCGGCCATTGTCGAGACAAGGAGAACAACATGACTGTGGAATCGTTGGGGATCGAGCGGGAGCGGCTGATCGCGGCGCTCGATGAATTGCTGAGCGCGGAGCGGGCCGGGGCGCAGGTCGCCAATGCCAGCCTCCGCGAGGCCACGGGAGAGCTGCAGCGCAGCGTGCTGGCGCAGGTGCATCGCGGCGAAGCGACAGCTGCCGGCGGCTGCGCGACTGCCTGGTGCTGCTCGGTGCCGAGCCGGGCGCGAACGCGGCGCCTTCTACGAGAAATGCATGGCGATCGCCGATCTGGGCGAGCGCCTGGCGCTGGTCGACCGTGGGCAGAAATGGGTGATTCGCAAGCTCCAGGCGCTGCTCGAGGAGGTCACCCATCCGCAGATCCGCCAGGAACTCGAAGCCGTGCTCGAGACCCACGAGATCAACAGCGACGATTACGCCGCCAAGGCGCAAGAGTTGCGTTAGTACCGTCGCGATTAGGATTCCCAGCGGGCGATCCGGGGCCAAACTGCGCTCTGCGCAGCGGGGCTCCGCATTCACGGTGCGCGGAGCGCCACTGGCGCAGGCGCAACCGCTCGGTCGCGATCATTTCTCTTCCCTCCGTCTTGGCGCCCTAGCCAACCTCCGGCTATGGTGCCGCTTTCCTGCCCACCATGGAGACGCCCGGTGTCCCTGACCACTCCCTACGACCCGCAGAACATCTTCGCCCAGATCATCCGGGGCGATGCGCCGTGCTACAAGCTCTACGAGGACGACGACGTGCTCGCCTTCCTCGATCTGTTCCCGCAGTCCTTCGGCCATACGCTGGTGATCCCGAAGCGCTCGGCTGCCTGCAACATCCTCGACGTGGATAGCGAGGCGCTGTGCAAGGTGATGAAAGTGGTACAGCGGCTCGCCCGGGTGCTCGTCGACGAGCTGCAACCCGATGGCGTGCAGGTCGCGCAGTTCAATGGTGCGCCGGCGGGGCAGTCGGTGTTCCACATCCACATGCATATCGTCCCGCGCTACGCCGGCGAGGGGCTGGCGGTGCATGCGGCGCACAAGGCCGACCCGGCGGAACTGGAGAAACTGCAGGCGCGACTGCTGCGGCGCATCGAACAGCCGGCCTGACCCGCACCACGCCGGCTGCGCCCGGTGCGACCATCGCAGCAGGCAAGAGGCACCAAAGTACTATTCGTCACGGGCGGGGGGCTTCGTACCCTGCGGGCATGATGCCTTCATCGACCCTCCTCATCCGCTGTTTCAAACGTGCCCTCGGCTCCCGGCACGGGGTCGGTCGTGGCATCGGGCTGGTGCTTGCGCTGGCGGCGATATCGCTGTCGGCGCAGGCACGGGATTTGCCGGTGCTGACGCTGAGCGTGCTGCAGTTCGGCACGCCGCACTGGGAGCTGGAACATCTCAAGCGCCAGCAACTGGATCGCGCCAATGGCTTCGAACTGAAGATACGGCTGGCCGCCGACGTGCCGGCGTCGCGGCTGGCGCTGTCCAGCGGCAGCGTCGACGGGGCCGTGAGCGACCTGCTCTGGGCCCAGGCGCGCTACGAGGCCGGGACGGCCTATCGCTACGTGCCGTTCTCCTCGCAGATCGGCGAAGTGCTGGTACCCGATGGCAGCGACATTCGCACGTTGGCCGATCTGCGCGGCAAGCGCATCGGCGTGGCGGGCGGCCCCGACGGGCTCGGCTGGCGGCTGTTGCAACGGGCAGCTGCCGCGCAGGGGCTCGATCTGGCGCGCGAGGCGACGGTGCAGTACGCCGCACCGCCGTTGCTCGGCCAGGCATTGCGACGCGGCCAGGTGGATGCGCTGCTGACCTTCTGGCATTTCTCTGCCCGCCTGCGCGGCGAGGGTGGGGTGCATGCCGCGTTCGGCCTGGCCGATCTGCTCCGGACACTGGACCTCGACCCCCGGCTGCCGGTGCTCGGCTATCTGTTCCCGGAAGCCTGGGCCGCCGGGCATGACGATCTGCTGCGGCGTTTCGCCGGCGCCTTGCGCCAGGCCAAGGACCAGCTGGCGAGCGAGCCGGGACACTGGCAGGCGATCCGGCCACTGATGCGTGCCGAGGACGAGGCGGTGTTCGCCGCGTTGCGCGACAGCTTCGTCGAGGGCATTCCGCAACCCCTGGATGCCCCGCGCATCGCCGATCTGCAGCGCCTGCTGCTGTTGACCGGTGCCGATCCGACGAAGCCGATGCCGGCCACGCTGTTCCAGGCGGGCCGATGAGATCGGCACGCTGGGCCGGCTGGGTTGCGCTGCCGTTGGCGGTGGCGCTCTGGGCGGTCGCGGCGCAACTGGCGAAGACGTCCTTGCTGCCGGCACCGGCTGCCGTGCTGGAGACCTTCTGGCTGGCCGTGCAGAACGGCGAGCTGCCGCACCACCTGCTGGTCACCCTGCGCCGGGTGGCCAGCAGCTTCCTGCTGGCGATGGCGCTGGGGGCGCTGCTCGGCGTGTGGATGGGGCGCTCGCGGCTGGTCGACGGCATCCTCGATCCGCTGCTGGTGCTGTTTCTCAACCTGCCGGCGCTGGTCACCATCATCCTGCTCTACGTCTGGTTCGGCCTGGTGGAGGCCGCGGCGGTGCTGGCGGTGGTGGTCAACAAGGTGCCGAACGTGGCGGTGACCCTGCGCGAGGGCGCACGCAGCCTCGACCCGAAGCTGGAGCAGATGGCCCTGGTGTATGGCTTCAGCCGCTGGCAGCGGGTAACGGAGGTCTGGCTGCCGCAGCTGTTCCCCTACCTGATGGCGGCCACCCGGGGCGGCCTGGCACTGATCTGGAAGATCGTCCTGGTGGTGGAGCTGCTGGGCCGTTCGGACGGCATCGGCTTCCAGTTGCACATGGCCTTCCAGGTGTTCGATGTGGCGAGCATCCTGGCCTACAGCCTCGCCTTCATCGCGGTGGTGCAACTGATCGAGCTGACGTTGCTGCAGCCGCTGGAGCGGCGGGCATCGTACTGGCGCGAAGCGGGGGTGCGGCATGCTTGAGGTGCGGATCGATGGCGTCGCTGCCGGCCATGCGGTGCTGGGCATGATCGATGTGCGGGTGCGCGAAGGTGATCGCATCTGCCTGCTGGGGCCTTCCGGTGTCGGCAAGACCACACTGCTCAATGCCATTGCCGGGCTCGACCGACGCCTGAGCCCGATGGTCCGGCGGCGTCATGGGCTGCGCATCGGCTACCTGTTCCAGGAGCACCGCCTGCTGCCCTGGCGCACGGTGCGGCAGAACCTGGCGCTGGTGGGCGCGCCCGCCGCCGACATCGAGCGCTTGCTGGGCGAGGTCGGTCTGGAGGCGCCGGCGATCTCCTGCCCGACCAGCTCTCGCTGGGCATGGCGCGCCGTGCGGCGCTGGCGCGGAGCCTGGCGATACGCCCCGACCTGTTGTTGCTCGACGAGCCCTTCGCCTCGCTGGACGCGGGGCGCGCCGCCGAGCTGCGCACGCTGCTGGTTCGCCTGCTGGACGAGCAGCCAGGCATGGCGATGATCTGCGTGACCCACGATGCCCGCGATGCCGACACGCTGGCCAACCGCGTGTGGCACATGGACGGGCGGCCGGCAAGCGTGCGCGGCGACCAGCCGCTGGCGACCGGTCTCGGCGCCTGAATGGTTTTTCAGCCGCCCAGCAGCCGGGTCAGCGCGTGCAGCAGCAGCCCGACCAGCCCGCCGACCAGGGTGCCGTTGATACGGATGTACTGCAGGTCCTTGCCGACGCTCTGCTCCAGCCGCTCGACCAGTTCGTGGCTTTCCCAGTTCTCCACCCGCTGGGCGATGTAGTGGCCGATCTGCCCGCGATAGCGCTCCAGCATCGCCGGGGCGGCGGCCATCAGTTGTTCGTTGATCCAGCCGCGCATGGCGTCGTCGGCGGCCAGCGCATCGCCGAGGCCGCGGCAGAGCGCGACGATGCGCCGGCCGATACGTGAGTCGTCGCTGGCCAGGTCCTGCTCCAGCCAGTCGGTGAGTTCCTGCCAGAGAGACTGGAAATAACGGCTGGTGGCCGGGTGTTCGAGCAACTGGGCGAGGATGCGCTCGACCTCCAGGGCGTATGTCGGATCCTGCCTGAGGCGTTCGATGTATTCGCCGACGTGCTCGTCGAAGCGCTGGCGGATCAGGTGCTCGGGATCGGCGGCGACTTCGGCGATCAGCGCCGAGAGGCCGTCGACGAACTTGTTGGCCGACCAGCCGCCCACCGGCCTGCTCAGGCCCAGGTAGCGCAGGGTACGGATTTCCGCGCTGATGGCGTCGGCGATCAGGGCGCGGGTCTGCTCGTCCCGCATGATCGAATCGAGGCGGACCAGCAGTTCGTCGAGCATCGCCTGGTGGCGGCCCTGGCTGGTCAGCACTTCCAGTGCCTGCGCCAGCGGTGGGGCGAGGTCGAACTTGCGCAGGCGGCCGAGGGCCTTTTCCTGCACGAAGGCGCGCACCCGCTCGTCATGCAGGGCGGCGACGCCGAAGTGCGCCACGCCGGCGAGCCGACGACCGACAGCTTCGGCATTGGCCGGATGGCGCAGCCAGCCGGCCAGGCGCCCGGCGAGATCGAGCTCCTGCAGCTTGGCCAGCACCAGCGGCGTGGCGAGGAAATGCATAGTGATGAAGGTCGACAGGCTGCGGCCGATCCGCGCCTTGCTGCGCGGGATGATGGCGGTATGCGGGATCGGCAGGCCGAGCGGGCGGCGGAACAGCGCGGTGACGGCGAACCAGTCGGCGATGGCGCCGACCATGGCTGCTTCGGCGAAGGAGGCGACATAGCCCCAGGCCGGGTGCATGGCCTGCAGGCCGGTGGCGACGACGTACAGCAGGGCGGCGAACAGCAGCAGAAGGCCGGCGACCAGCTTCATGCGCGAAACCGGCGATTGCCAGGTGCTGGAGAGCGAGCGCATGGGCTTCCTCTTCGGCGGTGGTGAACGGTGTCGTGGCGGGGCTGCATACCTCCGCCCGGCATTGCACAGCGAAGCATCGCCCGGCGGTCGGGCCTTCGCAACGCAGCAGGCGAACAGCGAACCCAGTGGGAGGCTCGAAAGCATCACCCCGGGGCTGGCCCACGGACTTCCCGGGGGCGGATGCCCTGGGAAGCCTGCCGGGTCTGTCGCTCAGAGGTCGTCTTCTTCCTCGCGGATCAGCACGTACTGCCCTTCGGCATCGTTCAGGCAATCCCAGACGTAGAACATCGAGACCTTGCCGGGCGCTTCCATCACGGCGGCATAGTCGCCCGGCACCGCGGTGAAATAGGCGCCGGAATCGGGCGTGGCCTCGCAGGCGATGCGCGCCGTGACGAAGGCGTCGGGCGGCGTGCCGTCGAAGTAGTCGTCACGATCCTTGGCGTCCCATTCCTGCGGCGGCTGGAAGGGGCCGGTGATGAGGATGCGTGCGTCTCCAAGGTCCTGCTCTTCCGCTTCCGTGTCGTATTCGTCGGGGCGGTAGAGGGTGCATTCCAGGGCGTCCGGGTTTTCGAGAATGGCCGCGCGGGATTGGGGGGTGAGTAGCTGCATGGAATCTCCGACTGCGGTTGGGTGAATCGGCAGTGTGGTGTAGGCGGCGAGCCTGTGCAAACGGCTTGTGCCTGCAACAGCCAAGCCCTGGCAAGAGAACGGCAGAAGATCATCCCGCCCAATCGGTCCGCCAGCGCTGTCGCGCAGGAAAGGCCTCCGTAGGAGCGGGCCATGCCCGCGAAAGGCGGCCACACGTGTGCGCGGGTTTTGTTCGCAGGCATGGCCTGCGAGCGGGCGATGGCGTGGGGCGCTGTTCTTGCAGGCGCGAGCATGGTCTGCGCGCCGCCGCGCTGGCCGCCAATGTCCGCGTCACCGACAGGGCAATTTCCTTCAATAATCCCCGCGTCGTGCGCCTTAGCCTGCTGCCGGTCTATCCACTGGAAGCAGAGCTCTTATGGACCCTTATCTTTCCATGGCCGCCTTCGCCCTGGCGTCTTCGATCACGCCCGGGCCGGTCAACCTGGTGGCATTGAACTGCGGCGCGCGTTTCGGCTTTCGTGCCAGCACGCGGCATGTCCTGGGGGCGACGGTCGGTTTCACCCTGCTGCTGCTATCGATCGGCCTCGGCCTGTACGCACTGCTGGAGCGCGCGCCCATCCTGATGCGCGGCATCCAGTGGGGTGGCGTCGCCTTCCTGCTGTACATGGCCTACCGCCTGGCAGTGGACGATGGCCGGCTCGAACCCGGCCAGGCGGACGGCGGCCCGTCGCTGCTCGACGGTGCGCTGATGCAGTGGCTCAATCCCAAGGCCTGGCTGGCGTCCGTGGCGGGGATGGGATTGTTCGCGGCGAACGACGATGTGCTGCGGGTGTGGCTGTTCGCCGGGCTGTACTTCCTCATCTGCTATGCCTCGATCGCCTGCTGGGCCTGGGCCGGGAGCTTCCTGAGCCGCTACCTGCAGCAGGCCGCGCGGGTGCGCTGGCTGAACCGGGCGATGGCACTGCTGCTGGCCGGCAGCGCCCTGTACCTACTGGCGGGGTGACCCCAGGCGGTACTGGCCGGGCGTCGCCGCCAGCTGGCGCTTGAAGGTGCGCTGGAAATGCGCCTGGTCGGCGAAGCCCGCGTCCAGCGCCACCTCGGCCAGCTCGCGGCCCTGCCTGAGCCAGTGCTGGCTGCGCTGGATGCGGCGGTTGAGCAGGTAGGCATGTGGCGTCATGCCGTAGCGCTGCTTGAACGCGCGGATCAGGTAGGACGGCGACAGCCCGGCGGCCTGGCAGATATCTTCCAGCCGCAGCGGGTGGGTGCAGTGCCCGGCGATGTAGTCGGCGGCGCGCTGCAACTGTTGCAGCGGCTCGGCGCCCGGCGTGGGCGCGGCCGGTGCCAGCGCCTGCTGTAGCTGGCTGAAATACTCGATGGCGGCGCTCTGCTTGTGCAGGGTTTCGGCCTCTGGATCGAGCAGCGTGGCATACAGCTGCGTCAGCCCGGCGAACAGCGCCGGGTCGCGGCTGAGGATCGGTGCGTAGGGGCTGAACCGGCCATCGGCGCTGGCGCCCAGTTCGTGCTGCAAGGCGCCGAGCCAGCCGGCATCGACGTAGAACATCAGGTAGGACCAGGGTTGGCCGTCGATGGGGTTGCAGGCGTGCACGGTCTGCGGATTGACGATCACCACGGCACCGCGCTCGAGCCGCTCGCGTGCCTCGCCATTGAAGTAGGTGCTGCGGCCCGCGGTGATCGCACCGATGGAGAACGTCTCGTGGCAATGCGGCGCATAGCAGACCTTGCGTCCGTCGGCGACCGCCCGCGCCTCGATGAAGGGCAGGACGGCGTCGCGCCAGAAGCGCGGTTCGGCGCTGCGGTGTGCGGTGTCGTTCACGTCTGGTTCGCCATTGTCGAAAGTGCGTTCAGGCTCCCGCCATTGTTGGTGATCCACCTCGGCCACGCGTCCCCCGGATTCGTGCCGGTGGAAATTCAGGGTGGACAGAAACATCCCGCAACGGGCAATATCAAAATGCCATCAGGTGGCGGGCTGTGTGAGCTGTACACGAAGTGCCTAGTCTCTTGTGCCAGCGAGCATCAGTCAAAGGAATGATTTGAGTCGTTCGGTTTGAACGCTCGTGCGTTGAATGGAAATGGCTGGATGCCGGGTTCGCTTGCTTCCCCTCGTCGTCGTCCCACCTCGCAATATCTCTCGTCAATCCTTTTCCCGCGCTGCCCCTGGCCTCCGGTCACTGGTTCGACAGGTCTTGCGCCTGCTTGCTCGAAGCTGCCCGGAGCCTTATGGATCAAGGGACTCGAGACGTATGAAAACCAGCTTCCCCCCATTGCGCAACCTGGCCCTGCTGGCTGGCATCGCGCTGGCCAGCGGCTGCCAGACGCTGGCGCCGACGGAAAAAATGGCCAGCTTCAACGACCTCTACCTGTCCGGTGAGTATCAGGCCGCGGCCGATGCCGCGCTGCAGCATGCCGGCGGCCTGGCCACCGAGAAAAAGCCGGAACTGTTGTGGTCCCTGCAGGCCGGCACGGCGCTGACCGCCAGTGGCCAGTTCCAGCTGAGCAACCAGGTCCTCGACACCGCCGAAACGCTGGCCAAGGAAGAGGATACCGAGCACCTCGCCCGCAAGGGGCTGGAAAAGGTGACCTCGACGTTGGTGAACAACAACCTCAACCGCTATTCACCGACCGTGTACGACGGCGTGATGGTCAACACCTACAAGGCGTTGAACAACATGTTCCTCGCCGACGCGCAGAACGCACGCATCGAATTCAACCGTGCCGCCGACCGCCAGCGGCGGGCCGAGGAGCACTTCCGCAGCAAGATCGAGGCGCAGAAGGAGAAACAGGCCGAGGAGCTGGCCAAGACCGAGGCCCCGGTACAGGCGAGCGCGGGCAGCGTGGTGCCGAACCGGGCGCAGGCGGAGCAGTCGGTGTACGAGGCCTACCCGGAGCTGAAGGACTGGGAGGTCTACCCGGACTTCGTCAACCCCTACACCGACTACCTGCATGGCCTGTACTTCATGCTTGGCAGCAGCGACCGCGACGACCTGGGCAAGGCCCGCGATTCGCTGCGCCGGGTGGCGGGCATGAACCCGGGCAATGCCGCGGTGAAGACCGACCTGATGGTCGTCGACAAGCTCATTCGCGGTGAGTGGCGCAAGCAGAAGCTCAATCCGACGGTCTGGGTGATCTTCGAGAACGGCCTGGGCCCGGAGATCGAGGAAGTGCTGGTGCCGATTCCGCTGTTCCTGGTCAACGACAAGGTGGAGTACTCGCAGCTGGCACTGCCGAAGCTGAAGCTGCGCGAGCAGGCCTATAGCCACCTGGAACTGTTCGCCGGCGGCAAGTCGCTGGGCAGGACCGAGCAACTGGCCAGCATCGACCGCGTCGTGCAGACCGAATTCAAGAAGGACTTCCCGCTGAAGGTCACCGAAGCGGTGATCAGCAGCATCACCAAGGGCTTCATCCAGTACAAGGCCAAGGAGCAGTTCGGCCTGGCCGGCAGCCTGGCCGCGGGGGTCTACCAGGCCACCACGACCCGCGCCGATACGCGCATGTGGACCGCGCTGCCGAAGGAAATCCAGGTCGCGCGCATCCGTCCGCCGGCCGATCGCAAGCTGCTCATCAAAGGGCCGGGCCTGCAGGCGCCGCTGGCCGTCGAGCTGCCGGACGAGCAGTTCTCGGTGGTGTACGTCAAGGCCAGCGCCCCCGGTACCCCGCCGGTCTTCCAGATCGCCGGCTATCAACCCTGAGTTTGGAGCCTCTCCATGCATTTACGTACCCTGGGCCTGACAGCCGCAATGCTGCTGGCCGCCGGTTGCCAGACGCAACCGCAGCCTTCGCCCTATCCGCACCTGGTGATCGGCCCGCGGGCCGGCAGCTACCTGGAGATCGAGTCGGTTCAGGAGGGCAAGGCCTCCGGCGATCTGCTGCGCGCCGGCGTGCGCCTGCACAGTCGCAGCCTTGGCCGCCAGGAGCTGCGCTACCGCTTCGAATGGCTCGACAGCAGCGGCTTCGAGGTTCCTGGCCTGGCCTCGCGCTGGGAGCTGCTGGAGCTGCGCCCGCAGGTCAGCCATTCATTGGACCGCGTGGCGCCGTCGGCGCGCGCCGTGGCCTACCGCATCCATCTTTTCGATACCCACACACCACCTGCCAACGCCAATGCCTCAGGGAGCAATCAATGAATTTCGGGGATAAAACCAGGCTGTTTCGTGCGATGGGGCTGGCCGCCGTGCTCGGCCTGACTGTCGGCTGTACACCGCAGACCCAGCTGCTGTCCGGTCCGACCGTGGACCGTCCGGTGACTCTGGGCCTTTCCGCCGCCGATTTCGAACAGGCCGCCGCGGCCGCGACGCAATCCATGCTGCAGTCCGGTGCGGTCGATCGGAACGATGGCAAGAAGAACATCATGGTGGTCTCCACCGTGCTCAACGACACCATGCAGCGTATCGATACCGATCAGCTGGTGAAGAAGATCCGCGTCGAACTGTTGCGCAGCGGCAAGGTACAGGTCACCACCGCCATCGGCCTGCACGGTGCTGAAGACCAGATGAACACTGCGTTCTCCGAGCTGAGCCAGTCGCGCAAGGTCGATCGCGCCACGCTGGTCCAGCAGAAGCTGGCCGCGCCGAACATGAGCCTGTCCGGCAAGATCCTGCAGCGCAACAACCGCGTGGACCGCAACAAGGAACTGGTCGAGTACTACTTCCAGATGACCCTCAGCGACCTGCAGAACGGCCTGGCCGTGTGGGAAGGCGAAGAACAGATCAGCAAGCTTGGCAGCGCCAAGGGTACCTCCTGGTAAGGATACGCAACGATGAAGAAATTGATTGGCAAGACGCTGTTGGCGCTAGCCGTGGCCGGCTGCATCGCACCTGTGGTCAGCGCTCAGGAAGCGGTGGAGGCCGTCGCGACGGTCTCCGAGCAGGAATTGGACACCACCGCGGCGAACATCGCCCAGGCCGCCCGTCCGCAGGTGAGCGACCCCGGCATGGCGATCGAGGAACTGATCCAGGCCTTCGAGGAGTCGCCGGCCGGGCAGAGCTTCCGTGACCGCCCCGGCATTTTCTACACCACCGCCAGCACCGTGGTCATGGCCAAGCCGGAAAGTCGCGACTGGGGCAATGCGCGGGTCATGGCCTACAAGGAAGCGCTGCTCAAGGCGCAGGCCAAGTACGTCGAGCACCTGGGTGTGAGTGTGCGTACCGAGAGCATCAGTCGCCTGTTCAACGACAAGACCCAAATGCCGTCCTTCAGCGAGGCCGACCTGCGCGCCAGCAGCAAGCTGGGCGAACTGCTCGACAAGGCGATCGCCGTGGTCGGCGGCAAGTTGGACAGCGAGCTGCAGGAAATGGGCATCGACCCGGCTGAATTCCGCGCGGCACCGAAGGAAAAGCGTGCCAAGCTGTTCGAACGCTCGGTCGCGGAAACCACGATCACCCGCGCCCGCCAGACCCTGACCGGGGTCATTCCGGTGAAGACCTTCGAAGCCAACAACGAGGACGGCGACCATGCCGTGGCTGTGGCCATCGTCGCCTCCAGCAAGTTCCGCCAGTTCGTCCACGACATCGCCCAGAGCAAGGGCGACATCGCCGCCGATCCGGCGAAGGCCAGCAAGCAGCCGCTGCTGCAGATGCTGCGTAGCGACAAGGCGGCACTGATCAACGAGTTCGGCATTCGCCGCATGTACGACGAGCAGGGCTACCCGGTGCTGATCTCCTTCGGCCAGGCGAGCAATCCCTACCGTGGCGACGACTTCCAACAGCGTGCCGACAACCGCGAGCTGTCCTATGCCGTGGCGAAGGCATCCAGCTACGCCAACTTCGCCTATCTGTTCAACGCCACCGGCGCCTCGGAGCAGGCCACCAGCCAGAAAATGAGCCGCCAGACCACCGGCGTGGTGCGTGCCGAAGGGCAGAGCATCACCGAGTCGGAGGAGCAGACCCAGGAGTTCATCGAGACCGTCGACCGGGAAATCTCCGCGCGCGGCAACATCTCCAACCTGCCGGGCACGCGCGAGCTGTTCCGTTGGAGCGAGAAACACCCGCTGTACGGCCACGAGATCAACGGCGTCGTCTATATCTGGCACCCGCTGAGTGAACAGAACGCCCGCGCCATGCGCGACTTCAAGCCGACCCGCACCGCCCAGGGCGGCACCCAGCAGGCGCAGAACCGCAGCGGCGGCCAGGCCGCGACCAGCCAGAGCCGCGACCTGATGTCGGCCGATGACTTCTGAGGAGCGTCCCATGCGAATGATTGCCAGAACGCTGGGCCTGGCGCTGATGCTGCTCGGCTCGACCGTCGGGGCCGCCGAGCAGGCGGTCGATGCGGTCGGCTACGGTGCCAACCGCACCCTGGCCATCGCCGATGCGCTGGTGCAGGGCTTGCGCCAGATCACCGGCGTCAGCGTCGAGAGCCGCGAGGTCATGCAGTCGATCTCCGGCCGCCAGAGCGTCAGCGAAGGCGACGAGGCCACTCACACCAGCAGCTTCGAGGTGGCCCGCCAGGGTGACCTCAAGCTGACCTCCGGTGGTGTGGTGTCGCGTTACGACGTGCATGATGTGGCGCAGGAAAGCGACGGCAGCTACCGCGCAGACATTACCCTGCACGTAGTCAAGTACGACAAGCCTGGGCTTCCGGCCGACAGCCGCCGCAGCCTGGCGGTGTTGCCGTTCCATGTCGATCGCGCCAGCTTCTCGCTGCTGGGCGATAACGTGCCGGCGGCCAAGGTGGAGTCGGAGCTGCGCAACCGTATCCTCGACCTGTTCACCCAGTCGCGGCGACTGAACGTGCTGGATCGCGAGTTCGGCGCCGAATTCCAGCAGGAGAAGGCCATCTGGGTAGGCGACGATGCGGCGCTGGCCGAGCAGGCCAGGGCTGGCAACGTGCTCGGTGCCGACTACATCGTGGTGGGCAATCTGCGCGCCCTGCGCAGTACGCGCAACGTGAAGACGCTGCAGTTGACCGGCGAGACCATTACCACCTACAGCGGCACCGCACAGCTGGACTACAAGATCATCCTGGCGGCGACCCGTCAGGTGAAGTGGTCCGACTCGGTCAGCATCAACTTCAGCGATGGTGGCATCCGTGGCTTGCTCGGTAAGTACGGCTCATCCCAGGCGGGCATGGCCGCCGAGCTGGCCTCGCGGCTGGTCGAGGGGGCGCTGTCGAATATCTATCCGATGCGCGTGGTCGCGATCAACGGCAAGACCGTGGTGCTCAACCAGGGCGGCAAGACCCTCAAGACCGGCGACAAGCTCAGCGTGTACTTCCTCGGCGAGGAGATGTTCGATCCCTATACCAAGGAGTCGCTGGGGCAGATGGAAGAGAAGGTGGCCGATATCCAGGTGGTGCGCGTCAACGCCAAGACCACCTACGCCAAGATCGTTGGTGGCGACGCCGAGCTGGTCGAGACCGGCGCCATCGTGCGTCGTTGAGCCGGTGGGCTAAGCTGAGCGCAACGCCGCATGCTTCCACGCGGCAGCTCAAGGAGTGCCCATGCGCCTGATTCTCGCCCTGACCTCGTTGCTGTCGCTCGCCGCCTGCTCCTCCTGGCAACCCGACCCCGAGGACATCGAAGCGGTACCGGCCGAGCGGCTGCTGGCCTATCAGCAGCCGCTGGAGAATGCCGGTGAGGTGGTGGTGACGCGGGATTTCGGCTGGCGTGG
This sequence comes from Pseudomonas sp. BAY1663, assembly GCF_000582595.1. Lineage (NCBI taxonomy): Bacteria > Pseudomonadati > Pseudomonadota > Gammaproteobacteria > Pseudomonadales > Pseudomonadaceae > Pseudomonas > Pseudomonas sp. BAY1663. The sequence goes on along the minus strand of NZ_AZSV01000058.1, from coordinate 1,808 downwards.
TGGCGGCTGCTACATCGCGGTGCTGATCGATCGCGAGCTGGCGGCACGGATTCACGTCGGCGAGGAGGCCCGCTTCCAGGTGCCGGCCGGGGCGCGGATCGTCAGCATCGAGACCGACCGGATGGACGACACGCTGTGCGGCAAGCTCAGCCTGCGCCGCGAGAAGCTGGCGCAGGTGGTGGCGGGGCAGACCCTGGCGTTTCGCATCATCAGCGACAACCGGATCGGCTTCGACATCCTGCCGCTCGAACCCTGAGCCGGAGGGGCGACGAAGCCCGCCGCGATGGCGGGCTTCGTCGTTTCGGGAGGCTAGCGGATCACCGTGCGCGCGGTTTTCAGGTAGTCGGCGCCGTAGGCTTTCAGCTCGTCGGCATCCTGCGCCTCCGAGCTGATATGGATCTCTTCCAGGGTATCGGTCAGCCCGTCCATCTCCTCGTTGATCCGTTCCAGAGCCACCTTGAGCGTGTAGGTGAGCTCATGGATGTGCGCCATGCGTTCGGCGGTCAGTTCCTGGTTGAGGGCCTGGTCGAGCTGCGCGTTGTATGCGGAGAAGTTGCTGACCGCCTCGGCCAGGGTGTTGGACGGTACGGCCTCGGCCGAGGCGCTGGTGGCGATGCTGGCGGTCAGCGCCAGGGCGGCGCTCTGGATAAGCAGTTTCACGACAGGTCCCTTGCTGGAAATGTGGGCCGCGAAGGTACCACCTGCCGCTCCAGGCGCTGTGCCGTAGCGCACAGTCTGCGCTGCGCCATTAGTCGCAGGCGCCGCGTTAGGGCGCCTTGGGCACCGCCAGGCCGCGGATCACCGCCGGGCGTGCCAGGAACTTTTGCAGCACGCGGTCGACATTGGCGAAGTGCTTGAAGTTGACCAATTCTCCGGCAGCGTAGAAGTCGATCAGGTTGCGCACCCAGGGAAAGACGGCGATGTCGGCGATGCTGTAGGCGTCGCCCATGATCCATTCCCGGTGCTCCAGGCGCTGCTCGAGCACGCTGAGCAGGCGTTTGCATTCGGCGACGTAGCGGTCGCGCGGGCGCTTGTCCTCGTAGTCCTTGCCGGCGAATTTGTTGAAGAAGCCGAGCTGGCCGAACATCGGGCCGATGCCGCCCATCTGGAACATCAGCCACTGGATCGTCTGGTAGCGCCGTGCCGGGTCGTGCGGCAGCAGCTGGCCGGTCTTTTCCGCCAGATAGAGCAGGATCGCGCCGGACTCGAACAGCGGCAGCGGACGTCCGTCCGGGCCGTCGGGGTCGATGATCGCCGGGATCTTGTTGTTGGGGTTGAGCGAGAGAAATTCGGGCGACAGCTGGTCGTTGCGCTCGAAATCCACCCGGTGCACTTCGTAGGGCAGGCCGATCTCCTCGAGCATGATCGAGACCTTGACCCCGTTGGGCGTCGGCAGGGAATAGAGCTGCAGGCGCTCGGGATCGCGGGCGGGCCATTTGCGGGTGATCGGAAAGGCGGAAAGATCTGGCATCGGAAGCTCCTTTGGAAAGCCGTTGCAAAGGGTTTGTGTTGGAGTCGTAGCGCGGGACGCAGTTTCCCGGCGCCATCTGCGCCGCGGGTGGCGTTGCCGCCTTTTTGCAGCCTAGCCGCTCAAGAACGGGGGCTGCCGGCCGATAGCAAGGCGCTTGCCGAGACCAGGCCCGCACGGCCGCGCAAGCGCATCTGCCGGGGATTCAAGAACAAGGCGCCCCCTTCGCTCATCTCGACTGGCTGCATGCCGACCCGCAACGGGGGCGCATGCGGGAGCCTTCGAACGATACGCCTTTTAATTGGTTCATCGCGCTTTCTTGGGGAAGCAAGGATCGACA
>NZ_AZSV01000057.1:0-28595 GCF_000582595.1 Pseudomonas sp. BAY1663 | reverse complement strand
AAACCAGAAGAGTCAGCACACTCGGTAAGCGCCCTGATCACCAAGGCGCAAGCCCAAACCAAATGGCAGCAACACCCAATCTTGCCAGTCCGGTATCAATCCTCGCTTCCCCAAGAAAGCGCGATGACCCCAAAAAAAAGCCCGGCACGGGGCCGGGCGAAAAATGGAAGGAGAATGGTCCGAGTGGCTACATGCCCAGCCAGTTCGGCAGTGCCAGGGAAATCGACGGCACGTAAGTGATGATCAGCAGGAAGCTCAGCAGCAGCGCCAGCCACGGCATCACCGCGCGAATCACCTGGGTGACCGGCATGCCGGTCACCGCCGAGGCGACGAACAGGTTCAGCCCCACCGGCGGCGTGATCAGGCCGATCTCCATGTTCACCACCATGATGATGCCCAGGTGGATCGGGTCGATGCCCAGCTGGATGGCGATCGGGAACAGGATCGGCGCCAGGATCAGGATGATCGCCGACGGCTCCATGAAGGCACCGGCCACCAGCAGGACGATGTTCACCACCAGCAGGAACATCCACGGCTGCAGGCCGGCCTCGATGACCCAGGCGGTGATCGCCTGCGGGATCTGCTCGGTGGTCAGCACGTGGGCGAAGAGCATGGCGTTGGCGATGATGAACATCAGCATGATCGACAGCTTGCCCGACTCCAGCAGCACCTTCGGGCACTCGCGCCAGGACAGGTCCTTGTAGACGAACAGCGCGACGAAGGCCGAATACACCGCCGCCACGGCCGCCGCCTCGGTGGGGGTGAACATGCCCGAGTAGATGCCGCCGAGGATGATCACCATCAGCAGCAGGCCCCAGACCGCCTTGCGCGCAGCGGACAGCCACTCGCGGAAGGAGGCGCGCGGCAGGGCCGGCAGGTTCTTCTTCACCGCGATGATGTAGATCGCCACCATCAGGCCGAGGCCGAGCAGGATGCCCGGCACCACGCCGGCCATGAACAGCTTGCCGACCGAGGTCTCGGTGGCGGCGGCATAGACCACCATCACCACCGACGGCGGGATCAGGATGCCCAGGGTACCGGCGTTGCAGACGATGCCGGCGCCGAAGGCCTGCGGGTAGCCGGAGCGCACCATGCCGGCGATGGCGATGGAGCCGACCGCGGCGACGGTGGCCGGCGACGAGCCGGACAACGCGGCGAACAGCATGCACGCCAGGACCGCACCGATCGCCAGGCCGCCACGGATGTGGCCGACGCAGGCGTTGGCGAAGTCGATCAGCCGGCGGGCCACGCCGCCGGTGGTCATGAAGGCGCCGGCGAGCAGGAAGAACGGAATCGCCAGCAGGGTGTAGTGCTCGGAGGTCTCGAACAGCTTGATCGCCAGCGAGCGCACCGAGTCCTGGCTGAAGATCATGATCGTCAGCGAACCGGCCAGGCCGAGGGACACGGCCACCGGCACGCCGATGAACATCAGGAAGAAGAGGGCGACGAACAGGAACAGGATGGTCATTTACTTGGGCTCCTCTTCGCCGAGCTTGGCCGCGTCGGCCGCTTCATCGGCCAGGCCGAGTCCAGTCTGTTCGTTGCGCAGGATGCGCACGAAGATTTCGGCGAAACGGATGAACACCATGGCGAAGCCGAACGGTACGACCATGCCGATATGCCACTGCTTGATGCCGATGTGGCCCAGGTCCTCGGCGCCGATGTTGGCGGTGAACAGGGTCTGGATCCATTCGAAGCTGGCCACGGTCAGCAGGCCGGCATAACCCAGGCAGAACAGGCAGGCGATGATGCCGATGACGCGTTGGATATGCCGCGGCGCGAGCTTGACCAGCGCATCGACGCCGATGTGGCCGGCGGTGCGCACGCCATAGGCGAGGCCGGAGAAGATCAGCCAGGCGAACAGCGCCTTGGTCAGCGCGGTACTCCAGGTCATCGACTGGGCCAGGCCGATGATGAAGTCACCGATGGCGAACCAGAAGTCGGCGGTTCCCTCGAACCGATCACCCAGGTCGTAGAAGAACGTGTAGAGATTGTTGAGGATCACGTAGACGAAGGTCACCAGTGTCATGGCGGCCAGCAGGAAGGCGATGAAACCCTCCTCGAAGTGGTCCCAGACGCGCCAGAGGGCGTTCATGGATGACATCTCCCGATGGACTGCTAGTTGTATCGACGGCGGCACGGACGGTGCGCCATGAACCAGCCGGGTGGCTGGGGGACAGAGCAATGAAAAACTCTTGTTGTCGCCATCGAAGCGGCGCGGCCCGGGATCGCCTTGGCCTTGCCTTCCTGCCCTGGTGCGGGCTTCGCCTTCGCTAGCTGCTGTGTTTTTTCACTGAGCTGTCGGGTGTCGCATGGATGGAACGCGGGGGCGGGCGGCGCCCACCCCCGGCAAGGCTTACTGAGCCTGGTTGGCCGCTTCGGCAGCCTGGATCAGGTCGGCGCCGATTTCGCCTTCGAACTTCTTCCAGACCGGCTTCATGCTTCGCGCCACATTTCACGCTGCTCCGGAGTCAGGTCGATGATCTCGGTGGTGCCGGCATCGAGGATGCGCTGCTTGTCGGCCTGGTTCAGCTCGCCAGCCTGCTTGTTCACCGCAACGGTCACTTCGTTCAGGATGCTTTCCAGCTCGCCGCGGATGTCAGCCGGCAGGCCGTTCCAGAACTTGGTGTTGGTGATCACCATGTAGTCCAGCAGACCGTGGTTGGACTCGGTGATGTACTTCTGCACTTCGTGCATCTTCTGCGAGTAGATGTTCGAGTAGGGGTTCTCGGCACCGTTGACCACGCCGGTCTGCAGGCCCTGGTAGACCTCGGCGAAGCTCATCTTGCGCGGGTTGGCGCGCACGGCCTTGAACTGCTCGTCGAGCACGGCGGAAGCCTGTACGCGGAACTTCAGGCCACGGGCATCCTTCGGCTCGCGCAGCGGCTTGTTGGCCGACAGCTGCTTCATGCCGTTGTGCCAGTAGCCCAGGCCGGTGATGTTCTTGTCTTCCATCGAGCGCAGCAGCTTCTGGCCGGCCTCGCCCTTCTGGAAGCGGTCGACCGCATCGATGTCATTGAACAGGAATGGCAGGTCGAAGACCTGGACGCCCTTGGAGTAGTGTTCGAACTTCGCCAGCGAGGGTGCGATCAACTGCACGTCGCCCAGCAACAGGGCTTCCATTTCCTTGCCATCACCGAACAGCGAGGAGTTCGGGTAAACCTGAACCTCGACCTTGCCGGCCAGACGCTCTTCCACCAGTTTCTTGAACATCAGGGCGCCCTGGCCTTTCGGCGTGTTTTCGGCAACCACGTGGGAGAACTTGATGGTGATCGGATCAGCCGCCTGGGCCAGACCAGCGATGCTCAGCGACAGGGCGCAAGCCAGCGCCTTGGCAGTCAGTTTGAACATTAGACGTTTCCTCTTGTTGTGAAGTGAGCTGCCGCATGGAAGCGGAAAGCTCGGCTGTAACCAGCAGGACAAGTCTAGGCGGCATTGGAAACATGCGCGCTGATCGGCTTGACTTACCGGTTCATCGTGTTAGCGAGGGCAAGTCTTGTGCCAAATGCACAAGGCGATCCGACGCGTAACGCCGGAGTGTACTCGCATGATGGCAAAATACTAACGAATGATTCTCAGCCGGCCCGTCTGGCTCGCAGGTTTGCAGTCTTTCGGCGGGGCACCGTCATGGGCAGCCCAATGGCGAATTGCCGAGGGCGCGATCGATTCCTTTCGTCGCCCCAGTGATCCACGCTGCGGCTGACTCTACCCGGCGCCCCTGGCCGCTGGAAATTCATAATTGAACAAGCCCGGCTTCGTCTTTGACGAATGCATGGGCCTGGGAATGCGGGTTGTCGGGGCGAAGGTTCGCGATTGGTGAGCGTTGGAGCCGTGTGGTTCTGCTGTCGGCGCGCCCGCTCGGCTTCGCGGGGCGTCCGGCCAGGGGGTGGCGGAAAACCGCCAGCTACTCGCCCTCATCTGGCGAGGTCCCGCCAGCATCGCTGAAGACCAGGCCATGTTTGCGCAACTTGTCGTGCAGCGTCTTGCGCGGCAGGCCGAGGGCCTCGGCGACACTGCGCAGCGAGCCATGCGGTCGCGCCAGTTCGGCGGCGATCAGGGCGCGCTCGAAGGCCTCGACTTGTTCGTTGAGGGCGCTGCCCGTCGCCGCCGCGCCTTCGGCAACCTGGGCCGGGTCCTCCAGGCCAAGTTCGAGGCCCAGGGCGAAGCGCTCCGCGGTGTTCTGCAACTCGCGCACGTTGCCCGGCCAGGCGTGCCTGAGCAGCTGCGCACGCTGCTCGGCACGCAATTCGCGGATCGGCAGGCCGTGGCGCTGGGCGGCGGCCTCGGCGAAATGCTGGAACAACAGGAAGATGTCCTCGTTGCGTTCGCGCAGTGGCGGGATGCGCAACGGCGCCACGTTCAGCCGGTAATACAGGTCGGCGCGGAAGCGGCCCTGGTCGGCGGCGACGCGCAGGTCTTCCTTGGTCGCGGCGATGACGCGGATGTCCAGCGGGATCGACTGGTTACCGCCGAGCCGCTCGACCACCCGCTCCTGCAGCAGGCGCAGCAGCTTGACCTGCACGTCCAGGCTCATGCTCTCGATCTCGTCGAGAAACAGCGTGCCGCCATTGGCGAACTCGAACTTGCCGATCCGGCGTTTCTGCGCGCCGGTGAAGGCGCCCGGTTCATGGCCGAACAGCTCGCTCTCGACCACCGATTCGGCCAGCGCGCCGGCATTGATCGCCACGAACGGGCCGCTGCGCCGGCTCGACAGGTCGTGCAGCGCGCGTGCCACCACCTCCTTGCCGGCACCGGTCTCGCCGAGGATCAGCACGTCAGCCTGGGTCCCGGCCAGCGCACCGATCTGCTCGCGCAGGCGCTGCATCGCCTGGGACTGGCCGAGCAGGCGCGACGACAGTTGCTGGCGGTCGGCCAGGGCCAGGCGCAGGCTGCGGTTGTCCAGCACCAGCTGGCGCAGCGCCAGGGCCCGCCGCACGCTGTCCAGCAGCGCCTCGCTGGGGAAGGGCTTTTCCAGGAAGTCGTAGGCGCCGGCGCGCATCGCCTGCACCGCCAGCTGGATATCGCCGTGGCCGGTGATGAGGATCACCGGCAGCTCGCCGTCGCGCGCGCGCAACTGCTGCAGCAGTTCGAGGCCGTCGATGCCGGACATGCGGATGTCACTGACCACCACACCCTGCCAGTCCGCCGGCAGGCGGGCGGCCAGGTCGCGCGCATCGCCCAGGCTGATCACCTCGAGGCCGGCCAGGTCGAGGGTCTGGCTCAGTGCCTGGCGCAGGTGCGGATCGTCGTCGATCAGTACCACCTGGGCCTGGGCGCTGATCGGGTTGTCGCTGCTCATTGGAAATGGTCCTCGGTGGGAAAGGCGACCCCGGGCTCGGCGCTGCGCAGGAACAGGCTGAGCTGGGCGCCGCCGTCGGGATGGTTGCTCATGTGCAGCTCGCCGCCCAGGGCACGGCTGAGGGTATCGCAGATCGCCAGGCCGAGGCCGAGGCCCTGGGTGCTGGTCTTGGTGGTGAAGAACGGCTCGCGGGCGCGTTGCAGCGCTTCTGCGCTGAAACCCGGGCCATTGTCGCGCAGGCTCAGCAATACACCGTCGCCCTGCTGCTCGGCACGCAGCCAGATGCGCCGCGGCGGCGGTCGCTCGGCCAGCGCGTCGAGAGCGTTGGCCAGCAGGTTGGCGAGGATCTGCCGCAGCCGCGTTTCGCCCGCCTGCACCCACAGGGTCGCCTCCGGCAGGTCGCGGATCAGCTCGACGGCCATGGCCTGGCGGCGCTTGGCCAGCAGCGCCAGGGCATCGTCCAGCGCCGGCTGCAGCGCCACCCGCTCCGGGGCGTGCTGGTCGCGGCGGGCGAAGGCGCGCAGGTGGGCGATGATCGAGGCCATGCGTGCGGTCAGTTCGCTGATCAGCCGCAAGTTGTCGCGCGCCTCATCGACGCGTTCATGGTCGAGCAGCACGCGGGCGTTGTCGGCATAGCTGCGAATCGCCGCCAGCGGCTGGTTGAGTTCGTGGCTGATGCTCGCCGACATGGTGCCCAGTGCCGACAGCTTGCCGGCCTGCAGCAGCTCGTCCTGGGCGCGCACCAGTTCCTGCTGGGCCTGTTCGCGCTCGAGCACCTCGACCTTGAGCCGGCTGTTCAGTGCCTCCAGGTCGCGGGTGCGCTCGAGCACGCGTTGCTCCAGCTGCTGGCGTGCCTGGCTGTCCAGCGCCAGCCGTTCGAGGAAGTGCCGGCGGCGCTGCATCAGCAGGCCGAGCCAGAGCAGCAAGGCCAGCAGCGTGGCGGCGCCGATGGCGACCACGGTGCGCACCGGGCGTTCGACCAGGCTGATCGGCGCGAGGATGCGCACCGTCCAGCCGGTCTCCTTCAGCTCGCGGCTCTGGATCAGCCAGGCGTCGATGTTCAGCGTCAGGTCCTGCGGATAGAGCGTCGGGTAGGGCTGATCGAAGGCGATCTGCTCGCGCTCGTCCACGCCAAGTCCTCGGGTGGCGCGGAACCGCCAGTCCGGCCGCGAGGTGAGGATCACCACGCCGAAGTTGTCGGTCACCAGCAACTGCTCCGGGGTGCTGCCCCACAGCGTCTCGGTGTGATCGAGGTCGACCTTGACCACCAGCACGCCGAGCACCTGGTCGCCGTCGCGCACCGCCGCGCCGAAGTAGTAGCCGCGCTTGCCGGAGGTGGTGCCGAGGCCGAAGAAACGCCCGAGGCGCCCCTCCATGGCCTGGCGGAAGTAGGGGCGGAAGGCGAAGTTGCGATCGACGAAGCTGTCTTCCTCGTCCCAGTTGGAGGCCGCCAGGGTGTTGCCGTCGGTCGCCATCAGGTAGATCACGTCGGCGCCGGTCTGCTTGCGCAGCTTCTTCAGCAGCCGGTTGGCGCTGTCGCGCACGTATGGTTCCTCGGCGTGCTGCAGGGCGGCGCGTAGCGCCGGCAGGTCGCCGAGGATGCGCGGCAGCACTTCATAGCGGCTCAGCGTGCCGAGCAGGTTGGCGACGTAGAGATCCAGCGTCTGCCGGTTCTGTTCGGTCAGCTCGTTGCGGTAGTAACGCTCGGCGAGTTGCTGCAACGGCCAGAGCAAGGGCGCCAGCAGCAGCGCCAGCAGGGCGAGGTTGCGCCAGCGAGGGCGACGGGGAGTAAGCGGTGCGGTCATGCGTGGGCGCCTGTGGGTCGGGCGCATTATGCACGCGGATCGTGCTACGGTTCATTGTCGACGTGTGAACGATGACGAGCCGCGGGTGCGGCGGTTCGCCTGGCAGGCGCCGCCTGGTCGCGGAGTCAGCGGCCGACCGACGCGGCGTGGGCCAGCTGGGCGTCGGCGGGTTGCGGGTGCGATCGCGCCAGGCATTCATGCAGCGCGCTTTCCCAATCCGGCAGGCGGATGCCCCAGTCGTGCTGCAGTCGGGCGCAACTGAGCCGCGAATTGAGCGGGCGGGCGGCCGCGGTCGGGTAGTCGCGGGACGGGATCGGCTCGATGCGGGCTTTCAAGCGACCTTGCTGGCGCAGCTGTTCGGCGATGCTGCAGGCGAAGCCGTACCAGGAGGTCTCGCCGCTGGCGGTGAGATGATAGAGGCCGCTGGGGCCGCCTTCGCCGGCCTGGCGTTTGCGCACGATCTCGGCCGTCGCCCGGGCGATGCTGGCCGCCCAGGTCGGTGCGCCGATCTCGTCGCTGACCACCGACAGCGCCTCGCGCTCCTGCAGCAGGCGCTGCATGGTCAGCAGGAAGTTCGTGCCGTGTTGCGAATAGACCAGCTGGTGCGCAGGATCAGGTGCTCGCCGCCAACCGCCTGGATCGCCTGTTCGCCGGCCAGCTTGCTGGCGCCATAGACGCCCAGCGGGTGCGGCGTGTCGTGCTCGGTGTAGGGTTCGGCCTTGCTGCCGTCGAACACGTAATCGCTGGAGTAGTGGATCAGCGGCACGCCGAGCCGGGCCGCCTCTTCGGCGAGCACACCGGGGCCGTGGGCGTTCACCGCGAAGGCCTGCTCGCGGTGGCTCTCGGCCGGGTCGACCGCAGTGTAGGCGGCCGCGTTGACGATCAGGTCCGGACGCAGCAGGCGCACCTGTTGGCGGATCTGTTCGGGATCGGCCAGGTCCATGGCGTTGTGCCCCAGGGCCAACGGTTTGCCGACACCGGCGAGTTCGAGCTGCAGTTCTCGGGCGAGCTGGCCTTTGCTACCGGTGATCAGGATCTTCATGGAAACAGCTCCGCCTCGCTGAGGGGCTTGCCGGCCTGGTCCTTGGCGGACAGTTGCGGTGGCTCGTCGATCGGCCATTGGATGCCGAGCGCCGGGTCGTTCCACAGCAGGCTGCGTTCGTGCTCCGGTGCATAGTAGTCGGTGGTCTTGTAGAGGAACTCGGCGCTCTCGCTGAGTACCACGAAACCGTGCGCGAAGCCTTCGGGGATCCACAGCTGGCGCTGGTTCTGCGCGCTCAGGCGGGTGCCGACCCAGCGGCCGAAGCTCGGCGAGCTCCGGCGCAGGTCGACGGCGACGTCGAACACCTCGCCGGCCACCACCCGCACCAGTTTCCCCTGCGGCTGGCGGATCTGGTAGTGCAGGCCGCGCAGCACGCCGCGCTGGGACTTGGAGTGGTTGTCCTGGACGAACTGGCGCTTGAGCCCCGTCGCCGCCTCGAAGGCGGCGGCGTTGAAGCTCTCGTAGAAGAAGCCGCGTTCGTCGCCGAAGACCTTGGGCTCGATGACGAGGACGTCGGGAATGCCGGTCTCGATCACGTTCATGCGTCTTCACCCGCCAGCTTGAACAGGTACTGGCCGTAGCCGGTCTTGCCCAGGGCATCGGCGCGGCGCAGCAGCTGCTCGCGGTCGATCCACTTGTGCTGGTAGGCGATTTCTTCCAGGCAGGCGACCTTCAGGCCCTGGCGGTGCTCGATGGTCTGCACGTACTGCGAGGCCTCCAGCAGGCTGTCGTGGGTGCCGGTGTCGAGCCAGGCGAAGCCGCGGCCGAAGCGCTCGACGTTGAGGTCGCCGCGCTCGAGGTAGGCCATGTTGACGTCGGTGATCTCCAGCTCGCCGCGCGGCGAGGGCTTGATCGACTTGGCGATCTCGATCACGTCGTTGTCGTAGAAGTACAGGCCGGTCACCGCGTAGCTGGACTTCGGCTTCTTCGGCTTCTCCTCGATGGACAGTGCCTTGCCAGTCTCGTCGAAGTCGATCACGCCGAAGCGCTCCGGGTCCTTGACCCAGTAGCCGAACACGGTGGCACCGCTCGGCTGGGCCGCGGCGCGCTGCAGCTTCTCGGTGAAGTGCTGGCCGTGGAAGATGTTGTCGCCGAGGATCAGGCACACCGAGTCGTCGCCGATGAATTCTTCACCGATCAGGAAGGCCTGGGCCAGGCCGTCCGGCGAGGGTTGTTCGGCGTAGCTGAAGCTGACGCCGAACTGGCTGCCGTCGCCCAGCAGGTTGCGGTACTGCGGCAGGTCCTGCGGGGTGGAGATGACCAGGATGTCGCGGATGCCGGCGAGCATCAGCACCGAGATCGGGTAGTAGGCCATCGGCTTGTCGTAGATCGGCAGCAGCTGCTTGGATACGCCGAGAGTGATCGGGTGCAGACGGGTGCCGGAGCCTCCGGCGAGGATGATTCCTTTCATGCGATGTTCTCCAGGGCGCCGAGGCGCTCGCGTTGATAGCTGCCGTCCTGCACGCGACGGCACCATTCGAGGTTGTCCAGGTACCACTGCACGGTCTTGCGCAGGCCGCTCTGGAAGGTTTCCTGCGGCACCCAGCCCAGCTCACGCTCGATCTTGCCGGCGTCGATGGCATAGCGCAGGTCGTGGCCCGGACGATCCTTGACGAAGGTGATCAGGTCTTCATAGCGGGCGAGGCCGGCCGGCTTGCTCGGCGCCAGCTCTTCCAGCAGCGCGCAGATGCCGCGCACCACGTCGATGTTCTTCTGCTCGTTGTGGCCGCCGATGTTGTAGGTCTCGCCGACCTCGCCTTCGCTGACCACCTTGAGCAGCGCGCGGGCGTGGTCCTCGACGAACAGCCAGTCGCGGATCTGCGAGCCGTCGCCGTAGACCGGCAGCGGCTTGCCGTCCAGCGCGTTGAGGATCACCAGCGGGATCAGCTTCTCGGGGAAGTGGAACGGCCCGTAGTTGTTCGAGCAGTTGGTCACCAGCACCGGCAGGCCGTAGGTGCGCTGCCAGGCGCGAACCAGGTGGTCCGACGAAGCCTTGCTCGCCGAATAGGGCGAGCTGGGCGCGTAGGGCGTGGTCTCGGTGAACAGGTCGTCGACGCCGTGCAGGTCGCCGTACACCTCGTCGGTGGAGATGTGGTGGAAGCGGAACGCCGCGCGGCGCTCGGCCGGCAGGCTCTGCCAGTAGGCACGGGTGGCCTCCAGCAGCTGGTAGGTGCCGACGATGTTGGTCTGGATGAATTCGGCCGGGCCGTCGATCGAGCGGTCGACGTGGGACTCGGCGGCCAGGTGCATGACGGCGTCCGGCTGGAAGTCCAGCAGCGCCTCGCTGACCCGCTCACGATCGGCGATGTCGGCCTGGAGGAACTGATAGCGCGGGTTGTCTTCCACGCTGGCCAGCGACTCGAGGTTGCCGGCATAGGTCAGCTTGTCCAGGTTGAGCACGCTGTGCTCGGTATCGAGAATGAGATGACGGATCAGCGCGGAGCCGATGAATCCGGCCCCGCCGGTAACGAGAATGCGCATAGTGATTGGGCTTCCTTGGCGCGCTGTCGAGCGTCAGGCTCTTAGCATGTCGGCACGATAGACCGGCCCCCGGTACAAAAATTCCCGGGTGTCGTGGGGCGCCGGGTGACCGTTCGGTTACCGGAGTGCATCATAGGGCACTGGCACGATGCCGGGCAGCCGGCGCGCCAGGGCGCCGGGTTGAAGATCGGCCAAGCCGCGAGGAGTGGCTTGCGCGCGCGTTCGGCGCGCAAGGTCTTGATGCCGTAACCGCTGTGCAGAGGAGAGTCCCCTTGCCCCCTATCCCCGTGCCAGGCGCCAGCCTCGATGCGGACGCAGCCGGCCAGCCGACTGGCGGCATCGCCAGCATCCTCGACCGGCTCGATGCGCTGGTCTACGTGGCCGACATGCAGACCTACGAGCTGCTGTACCTCAACGAGTACGGCCGGGCCATCTGGGGCCAGTACCAGGGCAAGACCTGCTGGCAGCTGTTGCAGGCCGAGCAGCAGGGGCCGTGCCGGTTCTGCAGCAACGCACGGCTGGTCGATCCCGTCGGGCGGCCGGCCGGTGTGCACGTCTGGGAATTCCAGAACACGGCCAATGGCAACTGGTACCAGTGCCGGGACCAGGCGATTCCCTGGACCGACGGTCGCCTGGTCCGCCTGGAAATCGCCACCGACATCACCGAGCGCAAGCGCATGGAGCAGCAACTGCACCTCGCGGTGTCGCGCGCCGAGGCCCTGGCGCGTACCGACGAACTGACCGGCCTGAACAATCGCCGGGCATTCTTCGAGCTGGGCGAGCGGGCCTTCCGGCATGATCGCCGGGCACGCTCCATGGCGGTGGTCATGTTCGATATCGATCACTTCAAGCGGGTCAACGATACCTATGGGCATGCCGCGGGTGACCGCTTGCTGCGTGCCGTGGCCGATGCCCTGCAGCCACAGGTGCGCGAGCAGGACATCTTCGGTCGGCTCGGCGGCGAGGAGTTCGCGTTGGTGCTGGCCGATGCCGATCTGCGGCAGGCGCTGGCGATCGCCGAACGCCTGCGCCTGGAGATCGAGGCGGTGGCCGTCGCCGACGGCGATCGCTCGGTACGCTGTACCGCCAGTTTCGGCGTCAGTGCCTGCAGCGATGCCAGCCGCAGCCTGGATGCGCTGCTGAGCGAGGCCGACCAGGCGCTGTTCTGTGCCAAGCGCGAAGGGCGCAATCGGGTCGTCCAGGGTTAGGCTCTGTTCCCGCCGCTAGCGCAACGACTTGCGCAAGCGCGACAGCGCGCCGACAAAGAACACCGCGCCGATCACCACCAGCGCCAGCAGCTGCGGCCAGATCACCGAAACGCCGGCGCCGCGGAAGAGGATCGCCTGGGCCAGTTCGATGAAGTGCGTGGTCGGCGCCGCCAGCATGATGTGCTGCACCAGCTCGGGCATGCTCTCGCGCGGGGTCATGCCGCCGGAGAGGATCTGCAGCGGCATCAGCGCGAGGATGATCAGCAGGCCCAGCTGCGGCATCGAGCGCGCCACGGTGCCGAAGAAGATGCCCATCGAGGTGGTGGCGAACAGGTGCAGCGCGGCGCCGCCCATGAACAGCAGCAGCGAGCCCTGGATCGGGATCTGCAGCCAGCCCTCGACGATGAAGCGCAGGGCGAAGGCCGAGGCCAGCAGCACCACCAGGCCCATCGCCCAGACCTTGGCCAGCATGATCTCGAACGGCGTCACCGGCATCACCAGCAGGTGTTCGATGGTGCCGTGCTCGCGCTCGCGGATCAGCGCGGCGCCGGTGAGGATGATCGAGAGCATGGTGATCTGGTTGATCACCTCGTTCACCGCGCCGAACCAGGCGCGCGTCAGGTTGGGGTTGAAGGCGGTACGCACCACCGCCTCGACCGGCAGTGCGCTGCCGGCGCGGTAGCGCTGGACGAAGGCGCTGACCTCGTCGTTGATGATCTGCTGGATGTGCCCGGCGCCGGTGAACGCCTGGCTGACCTGGGTGGCGTCGACGTTGAGCTGGATGGTCGGGCTGCGCCCGGCCAGCAGGTCGGCCTGGAAGTCCGGTGGAATGTTCAGGGTGAAGGTGTAGAAACCGGCGTCCATGCCGCTGTCCATCTGCCGCAGGTCGATGGCTACCGGCGGCAGGAAGTAGGGCAGCTGGAAGGCATTGAGGATGCGCCGCGAGGCCTGCGACTGGTCCTCGTCGACCACTGCCAGGGTGGCCCGGTGCGGCGCCTCGGGCAGGGCTGTGGCGGCGGTGTAGATGGCCAGGGTGAAGGCGTAGACGATCAGCACCAGCAGCGCCGGGTCGCGGTACAGGCTGCGCAGTTCCTTGAGGCCGAGCTGGAAGACGTTGCCGAGTGTGCGCATGTCATTTTTCCTGCTTGCGCAGGCCGGCGACGCTGAGCAGGGTCAGCAGCGGGATCGCCAGCAGCAAGGGGATGAAGTACCAGTAGAGGTCGGCCATGCCCAGCGCCTTGGAGAACACCCCGCGGCTGATGATCAGGAAGTGGCTGGTCGGATAGATCTGCCCGAAGAAGGCGCTGGCGCCTTCCAGCGCCGAGACCGGGTGGGTCAGCCCGGAGAACTGCACGGCCGGCAGCAGGGTGGCGATGGCGGTGCCGAAGATCGCCGCGATCTGGCTGTTGAGCACCGACGACATCAGCAGGCCCAGGCCGGTGGCGCAGGTGACGTAGAGCAGCGCGCCGATCACCAGGGTGAGCAGGCTGCCCTTGATCGGGATGCCGAAGACGAACACCGCCAGCAACACCAGGGTGGCGAAGTTGACCATGCCCAGGGCGATGTAGGGCAACTGCTTGCCGAGCAGGAATTCCAGGCGGGTCACCGGGGTGACGTAGAAGTTGGTGATCGAGCCCAGCTCCTTCTCGCGCACCACGCCGAGGGCGGTGAGCATCGCCGGGATCATCATCAGCAGGATCGGGATCATCGCCGGGACCATGGCCGGCAGGCTCTGCACGTCCGGGTTGTAGCGGTAGCGGATGGCGATGTCGGCCAGGGCGGCGCTGCTCACCCCGGCGCTGCGCGCCAGATCCTGCAGGTAGCTGGTATGCAGGCCCTGCACGTAGCCCTTGATGGTATCGGCGCGCATCGGCATGGCGCCGTCGATCCAGAACGCCACCTGCGGGATGGCGCCGCGCTTGAGGTCGCGGCCGAAGTCGGGCGGGATCTCGATGGCCAGGCTGATGTCGCCGCTGCGCAGGCGCCGGTCCAGCTCGCCGGGGCTTGCCAGCGGCGCCTTCTCGATGAAATAGCGCGAGCCGGCGATGTTCAGCGCGTAGGCCTGGCTGGTGGTGGTCTGGTCGTGGTCGAGCACCGCGTAGGTCAGGTCCTCGACGTCCAGGCTGATGCCGTAGCCCATGATGAACATCAGCAGCACGGTGCCGAGCATGGCCAGGGTGGCGCGGATCGGGTCGCGGCGCAGTTCCATGGATTCGCGGCGGGTGTAGCTGAGCAGGCGGCGCAGGCTGAAGCGCGCGCGCAGCTCGGCGCTGCTGGCGACCTTGGCCGGGCGCTCGCGCTCGGTGGCCGTCGCGGTGTCCTGCGGGCCGCTGGCGGCGCCTTCGGCCACGGCATCCTCGAGGTAGGCGATGAAGGTCTCTTCGAGGGTCGCCAGGCCGCGCTTGTCCATCAGCGCCTGCGGCGTGTCGCTGTCCAGCACGCGGCCGGCGTGCATCAGCGAGATGCGGTCGCAGCGCAGCGCCTCGTTCATGAAGTGGGTGGAGATGAAGATGGTCACGCCGTCCTCGCGCGACAGCTGCACCAGCAGTTCCCAGAAACCGTCGCGCGCCACCGGGTCGACGCCGGAGGTGGGCTCGTCGAGGATCAGCATTTCCGGCGCGTGGATCACCGCCACCGCCAGCGACAGGCGCTGGCGCACGCCCAATGGCAGCGCCTCGGGCAGGCTGTCGGCCTCGTCGACCAGCCCGAAGCGTTCGAGCATCTCGCGGATGCGCGGTTCGCGGCGCTCGGCCGGCAGGTGGAACAGCCGGGCGTGCAGGTCGAGGTTCTGCCGCACGGTCAGCTCGCTGTACAGCGAGAAGGCCTGGGACATGTAGCCGACCCGCTGGCGGGTCTGCAGGTCGTGCGGGTCCACCGGCTTGCCGAACAGCAGGGCGTAACCCTCGCTGGCCGGCAGCAGCCCGGTGAGCATCTTCATGGTGGTGGTCTTGCCGCAGCCGTTGGAGCCGAGGAAGCCGAAGATCTCGCCGCGCTCGATGCGCAGGTTGACCCGGTCCACCGCGACGAAGTCGCCGAAGCGCATGGTCAGGTCGTGGGCCTCGATGGCGATGTCGTCGCTGGCCTGGCGCGGCGGGATTGCCAGGGTGCGGTGGCGGCGGCTCTTCTCCTCCGGCAGCAGGCGGATGAACGCCTCTTCCAGGCTGTCGCTGGCGGTGCGCGCCAGCAGCTCGGCCGGCGTGCCGGTGGCGAGGATGCGCCCGGCGTCCATCGCCACCAGGTGATCGAAGCGCTGCGCCTCGTCCATGTAGGCGGTGGCCACCAGCACGCTCATCTGTGGACGATCCTGGCGGATGCGCTCGATCAGCTCCCAGAACTGGCTGCGCGACAGCGGGTCGACGCCGGTGGTCGGTTCGTCGAGGATCAGCAGGTCCGGATCGTGGATCAGCGCGCAGCACAGCCCGAGCTTCTGCTTCATGCCGCCGGACAGCTTGCCGGCCGGCCGTTCGACGAAGGGCGCCAGGCCGGTGCTGCGGGTCAGCTCGGCGATGCGCCAGTGGCGCTCGTCGGCGGCCTGGCCGAACAGGCGGCCGAAGAATTCGAGGTTCTCGAATACCGTCAGCGTCGGGTAGAGGTTCTTGCCCAGGCCCTGCGGCATGTAGGCGATGCGCGGGCACACCGCGCGGCGGTGGTGGCGGTCGCCCATGTCGCCGTCGAGCACCCGCACCTGGCCCTGCTGCAGCTTGCGCGCGCCGGCGATCAGCGCCAGCAGGCTGGACTTGCCGACGCCGTCCGGGCCGATCAGCCCGACCATGCAGCGTGCCGGCAGGTCGACGCTGAGGTCGTCCAGCGCGCGGGTCTTGCCGTATTGCAGGCTGACGCCCTGGACCTGCGCCACCGGCGCGAGCGGCTGGTTCATGGGCTGACGTTGATCTGCAGGTGGGCGGGCCACTCGGCGTCGGCGTCCAGCTTGAGGTAGGCCATGCCGGGCAGGCCGGTCTTGACCTGTTCCATGTGCTTCTTCAGCAGCTCGGGGTCGATCCGTGCCTTGACCCGGAACATCAGCTTCTCGCGCTCGCTCTCGGTCTCCACGGTCTTCGGCGTGAACTGCGCGACGCTGGCGACGTAGCTGACCCGGGCCGGGATCACGTACTGCGGCGCGGCGTCGATCACCACCCGCACCTCGGCGCCCATGGCCACGCGCCCGGCCTGGCGCTCGGGAAGGAAGAAGGTCATGTAGACGTCGGCCAGGTCGACCAGGTTGAGCAGCTTGCCGCCGGCCGCCAGGACTTCGCCCGGCTGCGCCACGCGGTATTGCACGCGCGCCACGCGGTCGGTCTTCAGTTCGCTGTCGCTGATGTCGGCCTGCAGGCGCACGACGCTGGCCTGGGCGGCTTCCAGCGCCGATTGTGCCTCGATCACCTGGGATTTCGCCGCGGCGATGCCGGCCTCGGCGGACAGCACCTGTGCCCGCGAGGCCGCCAGCGCGGCCTGGGCGCTCTGCATCGCGGCGAGGTCGTCGTCCAGTTGTTGGCGCGGCATGGCGTTGCGCGCGACCAGGGTCTCGGTGCGCTGGTGGCGCTTCTGCGCGGCGGTCAGTTCGGCGTGGCGCTGGTGCACCACGGCCTCGGCGGTGGCCTTCTCGCTCTCGCGCTGGGCGACCAGCGCCTGGGCGGTGAGGATGGCGTTCTCGGCCTGGCGCACCTGGGCGCGGGCCTGGTTGAGCTGCGCCTCCAGCACCTCGGTATCCATGCGCGCGATCACCTGGCCGGGCTGGACGAAGTCGCCCTCGTCGACGGCGATCTCGCGGATGCGCCCGCCGAGCTTGGTCGCCACGTCGATCTCGGTGGCCTCGATGCGCCCGTTACCGCTGGCGAAACCGTCGCCCAGCCCGTCGGTACGTAGCTCCGACCAGGCCAGCAGGCCAATGACGACGAGCGCAACGACCACGAGCAGAATCCGGCGGAGGTTTTTCTGTGCTGGCGCTTTCATGAACGTTCCTTATGCGGGCGCGATAGTTCGCATGCTAAGCGATCAGGCTGAAGAGTGTTTAGCCTGCGTCAATTAAAATCCCGATTTCGCACCCCGTTCGTGAGCGTTCGCCGACATAGGCGCCGCGGATAGACGATTCGCTGTGGTCATGGCGCCAGGCCAGCCTTGCAGGGGCGGGGAACACCGGACCTGTAGGAGCCGGGGGGACGCCGAGTCCTTGCCGGCGATCCACCGTAGCGCCAATGATCGCCGGCAAGCCGGCTCCTACATGATCCCCGAGGCCCGTAACGCCCCGGTAGGAGCGAGCCATGCTCGCGCACGCGGCTCTTAGCGGCTGTGGGCAGCCTGCCGCGTCCAGGCCAGCAGTTGCCGGCTCAGTTCGTCGCTGGCCTGGCCGAAGGCGCTGACCACGTTTTCCAGCTGCGCGTCGCTGCTGGGCTGGCGAATCTCGAAGCGGCGGCTGGCGAGGCTGCGCTGATCGGCGGTGGACACCAGTTGGGCATCCAGCCGAATCACCACCTGCGGTGCCCCTTCGACATACTCGCTCTGGAATGCGCGCAGGTCGCTGAGCAGCGCCAGGTCGGCCTGCAGGCCGGTCTCTTCGCTGCTCACGGCGCTCAGCTGGCCGCTTTGCCGAAAGGCTTCGATCAGCCGATCGCGCAGCAGGGTCGGCGCCGCATCGCCCCAGCGCGCACCCTGGTAGGCGCTGATCTGGTTGCCCGCCGGCACCACGGCGATGCGCGGCCCGGCGAGGATGCGGCTGGCCTGCGGGGTGTGGATGCGCAGCGTCCGCTCCAGCCGGGTCGCGTCGTCGGCGGCCGGCATGTCCCCGGCCGGCAGCAGGAACACGCGGATCGGCTCGACATCGGGCAGCAGGGTGCAGGCCGAGAGCAGGCCCAGCAGGAGCGAAAGGGCGAAAGGGCGGATCGGCACACGGCGGCTCATGGGGTGAACTCCTGGATCTTCTCGCGGCCGAGCAGGAAGCCGCTGGGGTTGTCTTCGAGGCGCTGGGTCATGCGGCGCAGGGCACCGAGGGTGCCGCGCAGTTCGTTGATCGCCGGGCCGAGGTCGTTGAAGCCCTGCAGGCCATTGGTCAGTGCACCCTGGTTGTCGGCGAGCAGGTCGTCCAGGCGCGAGGTGGCGCGCTCCAGGGCGGCCATCGACTGGCCGGCACGGGCCAGCAGCTGGCGGCCTTCGTCGTCGAGCAGGCCGTTGGCGTTGCGCGTCAGGCGGGTGATTTCCTCCAGTGCGGCGTTGGTCTGCCGGCCCAGCTGGGCGAGCTGGGTCAGCGCCTGGCTGAGGTCGCCGCGCTGCTCGGCGAGCACGCTGGTGGCTTGCTCGAGGTTGGCCAGGGTGCGGCCGATGTGCCCGGCGTTGTCTTCGGAAAGCATCAGGTTGGCGCTGCGCAGCAGGTTGTTGATGTTGCTCAGCAGGTCCTCGCCGTTTTCCAGCAGCGCGCTCAGGGGCGAGGGGTCGGCGATGATCAGCGGCAGCTCGCCGTGCTTGCCCACCAGCGGCGGGCTTTGCGGCGTGCCGCTGTGCAGCTGGATGATCATGCTGCCGGTGATGTTGGCCAACGCCAGGCGCGCCCGGGTGTCCTGCTTGATCGGGGTGCCGGTGTACACGCGGATGCGCGCGCGCACCTTGCGCGGGTCGTCCGGCTCGAGCCACAGCTGCTCGACGTCGCCGACCCGGATGCCGCTGTATTCCACCGCACTGCCGCTGGACAGGCCGCTGACCGCGCGGCTGAAGCTGATCTCGTAGTAGTTGTACTCGCGGTCCATGCTGGACTTGCCCAGCCAGAGGGCGAACAGCAGGGCGCCGCCGACCGCGAGTACGGTGAACAGGCCGATCAGCACGTGATGGGCGCGGGTTTCCATGTCAATCCTCCAGCAAGTCGGCGGCCTGTTGCGCCGCCCGGCCGCGCGGGCCGTGGAAATACGCGCGAATCCAGGCGTCGTCGGTAGCTTCCACCACCTCCAGGCGGTCGGCCACCAGCACGTGCCGGCGGGCCAGCACCGCGACCCGGTCGCAGATGGTGTAGAGCGTATCCAGATCGTGGGTGACCAGGAACACGCTGAGGCCCAGCGCGTCGCGCAGGGTCAGGATCAGCTGGTCGAAGGCCGCAGCGCCGATGGGGTCGAGGCCGGCGGTGGGCTCGTCGAGAAACAGCACTTCCGGGTCCAGCGCCAGCGCGCGGGCCAGCGCGGCACGCTTGACCATGCCGCCGGACAGTTCGTCGGGGTACTTGCAGACGGCGTCGGCCGGCAGGCCGGCCAGCGCCAGCTTCAGCCGCGCCAGGTGCTCGGCATCCTTGCGTTCGAGCCCGGCGTGTTCGATCAGCGGCAGGGCGACGTTCTCCTGCAGGTTCAGCGAGGTGAACAGCGCGCCGCGCTGGAACAGCACGCCGAAGCGCCGTTCCACCTGCGAACGGCGCTCGGGCGGCAGCTCCAGCAGGTTCTCGCCGAACACCCGGACGCTGCCGGCGTTGGGCCGGCGCAGGCCGACGATACTGCGCAGCAGCACCGACTTGCCGGTGCCGGAGCCGCCGACCACGCCGAGGATCTCGCCGCGGCGGATATCCAGGTCGAGGTTTTCGTGCACGCTCTGCTGGCCGAAGCGGTTGACCAGCCCGCGCACCTGGATCAGCGCGTCGTCCGTCACCAGCCCATCTCCATGAAGAACAGCGCGGCGATGGCGTCCAGCAGGATCACCATGAAGATCGCCTGCACCACGCTGGAGGTGGTGTGTTCGCCCACCGATTGCGCGCTGCCGCTGACCTTGAAGCCTTCCAGGCAGCCGATCACCGCGATCAGGAAGGCGAACACCGGAGCCTTGCCGAGGCCGACCAGGAAGTGGTTGATGGCGATGTCGCGCTGCATGATGGTGAAGAACATGATCGGCGAGATGTCCAGCGTCAGCGCGCAGACCGCCAGCCCGCCGGCGATGCCGCTGAGCATGCCGATGAAGGTCAGGATCGGCAGGGTGATCAGCATCGCCAGTACCCGCGGCAGCACCAGCAGTTCGATGGGGCTCAGGCCGAGGGTGCGGATCGCATCGATCTCCTCGTTGGACTTCATCGAGCCGATCTGCGCGGCGAAGGCGCTGGCGCTGCGCCCGGCCAGCAGGATCGCCGCCAGCAGCACGCCGAATTCGCGCAGGAAGGAAAAGCCCACCAGGTTGACCGTGTAGATGGTCGCGCCGAAGTCCGCCAGCACCGTGGCGCCGAGGAAGGCCACCACCGCGCCGACCAGGAAGGTCAGCAGGGCGACGATGGGGATCGCGTCGAGGCCGGTCTGCTCGATGTGTACGGTCAGCGAGGTCAGCCGCCAGCGTCGTGGGCGCGGTAGCGAAAGCGCGAGGGTCTCCAGGGTCAGGCCGATGAAGCCGAGCAGGGTGCGCTGTTGCCGCCAGAGCGTGGAAACCGCCTGGCCGATATGCGCCAGCACGTCGCAGAAGGCGTAACCCTGTACCGGCTGCGGCGCCTCGGGCCGATTCAGCGCGGCGGCGACGCTACGCAACAGCGCCAGGCGCTCGGCGGGCAACCGTGGCCCCCAGGCCTCGATCGCGGCGATGCGTTCCTGGCCCAGCAGTTCGACCAGCAGCCCGGCGCCCGCGGTATCCAGCGCACCGAGCCGGTCCAGTTCGACCTGGCTGTGCGCGTCGAGCTGCGGCAACAGGCGTTCCACCTCGCGCCGCAACGCGCCGTAGTGGGCAAGCGTCCAGTCGCCGGCGATGCGCACCAGCGGCTGCCGGGCGCTTCGGTCGAGCGTCAGGGAACCGGGAGACGTTGAGGTCATAGCGCTCATTTTCCGCAAACGGTCGCCTTGTTCCGGCAATTGGGATACTGATTGATGCTAGCAGGGCCCCGCCTGGCTAGACAGCGCACGGAAGATTTCGCCTGTGGCGCAATGATGGCAAGGCGCGCTGCCGATTACGCTGGGGCCTATCCCGATTACGTGCGCGAAGTGCGGAAGTCTGTAGGAGCGGGCCATGCCCGCGAACATTCAGTAAAAGCTTCGCGGGCATGGGCTCGGCTTCTGCACGTATCGTCTTGCCTGTGCGTCTTACAGCGCGCCGTTGCGTTCGAGCCGGTAGCTGCTGATCGCCTCGTACACGGCCTTGCGCAGGCGGTTGATGCCGCCGATGGGGCGATGTGCCGGCAGCGCGTGCCAGGGGTTGAAGGAAAGGTTGTCGCAGGCCAGGTTCTGCTCGGGGCTGTCGAAATCCTGCGGCGGCAGGCGGATGTCGGCGACCGTCTCGAAGGGTGAGATGGCTTCGTCCCACTCGATGCTGGTGTCCTCGATCGGCATGTAGTACGCGGCGTTCTGCCGCTGCACCTGCAGGGCGAAGCAGGCCGGCGCGCGGTCCAGCGACAGTTGCTGGTAGAGCGCGCTGCGCAGGAAGTTCGGCAGGTCGCGGTTCTGCTCGGGTAGCCGGTAGTCCGGGCACTGTTCCGGCGTCGGGATCACCCGGTACTTGATGTTGTGCGGGCCGAGCTTGTAGGGCGCCACCGAGCTGTAGGTGGTGGCCACCGGGCTCGCGGGGGCCGGGGCCAGCGTCTGCAGCGCGATGAACAGGTGGCGCAGCTCCCAGCTGCGCGGGTCGGCGCCCGGGAAGAACGCCAGCGCCTTCTTGCCCTGCGCCTGGGCGGCGAAGTTGCTGCGGTATTCGGCGACGTCGCGGACGAAGAACACCGGATGGTTGAACATCACGAAATCCTGCTCGCCGGCGTGGCGCGGGTCGCGGGTGAGCTTCTCGCCCGGCACGTCGAGCAGCTTGATGGCCATGCCGCGGGCATCCCTGATGCGGTCGAACTGCGGGTAGGCGTTGCCGTTGGACAGGCGTACCCAGGCCTGCCAGGTCTTGCCCGGCTCGCCGAACACGCCATGGCGCAGCTCGGGTTCCAGGTCGGCGCGCACGCTGACTTCGGCGCGCACGCAGCCGTGCGCCTTGGCATGGGCGTCGCGCAGCACACGGGTGTTCTCGCTGTGCTGCTCCACCACGGCGATGGCGTCGGCGATGATCGCCTGGGTGTCGGCCGCCTCGGTCGGCGCGATCTCCTCCTCGGTGGGCACCGGGCCGCTGTACTTCGACTGGTAATACAGCGCGCCGATGGCCCAGCCGGCCAGGCCGAACAGGGTTATGGCGAGCAGCAGGCGGCCCAGCAGCCGACCGAGCCAGAGCCAGATTCTCTTGAGCATGTCGCGATCCTTGTTCAGTTACCGGTCAGGGGCAGGTCGGGCCGGGGTTGTATGGCCGTGGCGGAATGTCTTCCAGGCGCGATTCGAAACGCGGGTCGCCCAGCACCTTGAGGTACTCGACCAGCGCCCAGCGCTCGTGCGGCGCCAGCGCCCGGCCGATCACGCCGTTGCCGCGGCAACCGGCGCGGAATTCGTGGCCGCGGTTGCTGTTGCCGGTGATCGTGGTATCGAGCAGGAAGCCGCCGGCGAAGCGTTCGGTGCGGATGCCGGCGTGGCGCGGATCGTATTCGCGGCTGCCGGCCCAGAATTGCGTCTGGCGCTCGGCGACCGGCGACAGCAGTTCGAACAGGTTCGCCACCGAGCCGTTGTGCAGGAACGGCGGCGTCGCCCAGATGCCGTCGAGCGGGCGCGCCTTGTAGCCGCGCAGTTCCTGCACGCCGATCGGCAGGCCGAAGCCGTCGAATGCGGCGCGCTCGGCCTGGCCGATACCCGCCTCGCGATAGGCGCGCTCCTCGACGTAGGCGGTGATGTAGGCCAGGCCCTTGGCGCTGGACAGGCGGCTCAGGTCCAGCGGGCCGGCCGGTGCGCCGTAGAGCTGCACGTCCAGCCGGTCGAGTTCGTCCTGGGTCCAGCCCAGGCGGGTCAGGTCGAAACGGTGATCGGCGATATTGTCGGCGGTGGTCGGGTCGGTGCCGACCACCGCGGTGGGGATCACCTTCATCCGCCATTCGGGATCGCGCTCCGGTGCGAAGCGCTGGTCGACCGGCTTCGGATCGGGGGCGTGGCAGCGGGCACAGTTCTCCCGGTACAGCGCGCGGCCGAGGCTCGCCTGTTCCAGGTCGATCCGGCCCAGGACTTCCTCCGGCCAGCGGGGCGGCGCCAGCTGCATCAGCGTGGTTTCCAGCGTGTGCAGGTCGCGCACCCGCACGCCGGAGGCGTAGCGTTCGGCCTCGGCAACCGGCTGGCCATTCTCGTGCAGCAACTGCAGCGTCGCCCCGACGCCCAGTGCCTCGCCGATATTGCGCGCCATCGGCTGCATGGCCGAGCCGTTCCACTGCACCCAGTCGAATTTCCAGATGTCCCACAGGTGCGGATAGCTCACCGGACCGTTGGCCACGCGATAGTTGGCCGGATCGATGGCATCGCCGAATACGCCGTTGGCGATGCGCCCGAAGGCATCGGTGCGGCCGAATCCCTCTTCGGTCGGGTACAACCCGCGGTGCCAGTCGTTGTAGGCGGTGGCGAGCAGGCGGTCGAGCACCTGCTTGAAGTCATGGCGCAGCTGGTCGCGGCCCTGCTCGTAGTCGTCGCCCAGCACCTCGTGGGCGAAGCGGCGGAACTTGAACGGGTTGTAGTAGGTGAAGGCCATGCTCATGCCGAGCGCCTGGCCGAACGCGCCACCGCGCAGGGTCGGCACGGTCGAGGCCAGCGAATGCATGGCCGCGCCGCCATCGATACGCACCGCCTGGCCGTTGTAGCGCAGCTCGCCGGTATGGCAGGCCGCGCAAGTCACGTCCAGATAGGTGCGGCCGGTTTCGTCGTCTTCATGGCGGGCGAAGCCGACCGGCAGGTTGCCCGGGTTCAGCGCGGTAGGTTGCTGGCCGGGATCGACCAGGAAGCCGAAACGCGCCAGGTACTCGGGCGCGGCGAACCTGTCGCGGCCGAAGGGCAGCTCCAGTGCGAGGAACCAGTCGTATTCCAGCCCTTTTACCTGCGTACCCTGCGGCGTGTAGTAGTAGGTCTGCCGCTGCGCATCGTCCCACTGCTCCAGATAATGCAGCGCCTCGGGTGCCTCGTAGTCCGGCAGGTTCGGATAGGCCACGAAATAAAGCCCCACACCCACCGCCAGCACGGCCAGCAGCAAGAGCCCCCGCAGAGCCTTTTTCAGCAGTCGCATCGGTATATCCTTGTAGCGTTATGGCAGATGCGGCTTTATGGCAGGGTCGAGGGTTAATGGCAATACGCTATCGCTTGTTTTGCGATAACAGGCATTAGCGTGAGCACAGCCTTAGCCAATTTACTTCAAGATCAAGCAAACTGCTTTTTCGATTATGGCTCGCATCCCTCATATGTCAGGAGAGATTCGGTTCAAATAATTCGCCCTGTCGTCACTCATCCTTGAAATGCAATTATTGATCGTTACCTGGTAAGCTTCTGCGGCTTCCTCTATTTCAAAAGCTTCAAGCCTGCAATCGGCGTCTCGCAGATCAATCCACTCTCGCTGCGCCGCCCTTAGAAGGAAAATATATTGATCTGCCAGCAGAGGTGATTTTTCGTACTGTTGCCTGATGCGATTCAAAGTAGCCTTGTAAGATGAATTGAGAAGCTTGTCTGATTGGTCTTTTTTATATCGTGCGCATTGTGCTATCTGGGAAGATATTTCAATTTCTTCACATGGATCTCTAATAGCATCGCTAAATGCTGGTGATGCAAAAGAAATGAAGAGAAATATAACTATTCTTCGGATATTGAACATTTATTTGTTCCTGAGGTAGCGAGCTCTATTTCGCCCTAGTTCGTACTGACTAATAGCAGGTGTATTCTCTATATAGCGTATTAATTCTTCCTTATTATTTCTCATCCCAGCTTTCATTGGATTTGGCCCCTTGGTGAAGCCTTGGTACACAAAGTCTACCAGCACATCCCTAATGGCTTGGTCAAGGGTACTCCATTCGGTTCTATCCGGCTCGCTCGCAGTCCAGTGATTGTAGTTTTTAACAGTGCGTTCTACGTAATCTGGATAGATAGTATTGAAGAGAGCTATTTCCTGCTCGGGGGGTATTTCCCCAATATTTGTCTTATTCTCTCTTACAAATTGCTCAGCAATCGTGCCTTTCTTTCCATGCGCCTGAGCAATCTTGGTTGCCTGATAATGCTCGATTCCGGCATTCTTCATATGGTTGTAGATTTCTAATTCGCTCCGGGATCCCATATCATAACCGCGACCGAGAGTGACTCCCGATAGATCGTTTCCAGGCCAGTGAACGACCCGGCTGAAGAACGGGGGCGCGGGAATATTATTCCCTTCAGCGTCAAATGTTATGTGTCCTTCTTTAATTCTGCGGCAACCTTCCCCACTGTACTGAACGCCCCGATAAGAGCGAGCGGTTGCAGATGCCATGCTTTTCCATCCGGGAAAAAAGAGACAGATTTATTTGTCGGGCAAGTCTGGCTAATCCAAAAAACAAATCTGCCCCACTCCCACCCCTTTTTTTTCTTAGCCATGGCGGATTTTATTTTCCTTCAGTTAACGGCTCAACAATCCTTTCTACTACCTGGCCATTATCATAAGATTCAAAGTAACTATAGCCATCTCCGGTGGCAGGGTCACAATATGTGCCTTTTATAGAGATAAGCTCTAACGAGTTATTGCTGATTTTGTACTGCTCGCTCCAACGATCGCATGCACTAGAGGAGAAGCATTCGCCCGAAATTAATTTTTTATCAGTATCTATCTTGAGGCATGGGATGTCGCTTAGGGCTTGATTTTTTTTGTAAGTCTTATCTGATCTGTCAAATATGAAAACTGACGACGCTCTAACTCGCCCTGTACGTTGGTGCTCAACTAAAATATCAGGCTCTTCGTCAAAATTAACATCCACGCAGCTAATACTGCTTTCTTCGAAATAGCCTTCGCTCAGTACTTCTTCTGCTCGAGCGCTTGAAATGCATAGCATGCCGTTATTGCATTTGTGTACTTCAAACTGCTGCCCGTCAGAGATACATTGAATTGCGAGAGAGCTTTGAGTTGAAAATATTAATACTGTAAAAATCAAATAGTTCTTCACGGTAATTGTCTTTTCATTATAGAAGGAAATAAAATAATGTCGCCATTTTCAGGAGGATGATGCTCGGATAAAGTAAGTAAGCAACTGGAGAAGACTACGCGCCGTGGTATTAATCCTTTAACCACCCACGTGCCTACAGGGTTTCCAGTATTAACCCCACGGGTAACAGGTTCCAGCTGTGGGCAAACATAATAATTAACATCACTCAGTGCTGCCAAACATTGCCTTTGTGGGTAGCTATAGTTAGTGCAAATATTTTTCAGCTCTTGGATGTCTGAAGTGACTCAGTGAATCATTCATACGTAGTAGCTGTCTGGTTAAGGTGCTGTTCAATCTACATCATACAAACTTCCATAATGACCAGATTTTTAGTATTTCAGAGACAATGATCAGCGCTAGAAATATCAGGCCATAGCCAGGTAGTAACTGCGCGGCAAACAATAATACCGAGAGTGAGGGCATAAGAAAAAAAAGACGAAAAGGAGTCTGTATGTAAGCAAGGTATTTCACCCAGCCTTTTTGTAACAGGAATATCAGGCATGAAAGAATGATCGAAAACTGTAACAGCCACGATAGCAAGGCCGTGACTAGATTAACTCCACCCTGTTGCTCCAGTAGAGTGATGCTCGCACTGAGGTCGCTGAAATAAGGTATACGCTCACCCAGCCAGCTATTGACGCAATACCAAATTATGTAAAAGGCGTCCAATATTCCCCAAAAGAGAAAGACTGCGTTTCGTTTACCGATTGTTGCTTCTGCCTTCATGGTTAGGGTGCCTTTCGTTCATAAACGGTATTAGCGATTACTGGCTGCCAGTGCCAGGATTTGCCCGATATCTGCCAATTATCAGTTCCTTCAAGAAAATGCTGAGCAATAGTTCGCCGCTTGCCATAAGTATGAATAGCCGAGCCTTCCGCCAAGTGCTGTTCATTTTCATCCAGAGTTTGCCAAACTTGGACAATATTGCGAGTGGTGTTCTGGTAATCCTTGCCATCTGAGCCAAAGACCCGCCCTTCGTCACCAAGCGAGCCCAAGCGGTTCATGAGCATTTTTAATGAGTTACTTACACCGTCGTAGTCAACTTCTTGCGTGACCCATTTGCCAGGGCCGTTTTGGATATGTGTTGTCGTGGCAGTGATATCAGATAATGTCGAGGCAATAGAAGTTGGAGAGTTATTAGAGGGCGCGGTCGATGTATGTGATTGGAGCAGGCTATTATCTTTCTCGAAAGCTGAAGAATCCTGATTGCCACTTGCGCTAATATAGAGTGCTTTAGGAGTAATTTGCGGCCGAGAACTGGTTGATGTGAGTTGAGTTTTCTTACCTGAGCTATCTGCGTCTGCCATTCCAGGCAATACTGGCGACTTGGCCGAGCTCCCGGAGCCCGTGCCCGGCGCGCCGCCGGCATTGATCCGCGCCAGCGGGCCGCCGAGGGTGATGCCGCCGGCGTCGAGCTTGATGAAGCTGCCGCCCGCCGCGAGGGTGAGTTCGCTGCCGGCCTCGATGACCATCTTCTGGCCGGCCTTGAGGTGGATTTCGCGGCCGGCTTTTAGCGCCTGGCTATGGCCGAGCCTGATGTGTTGTGCCTGGCCGATGCTGAGGTGGTCGTCGGGCTTGATCTCCACCTTGCGATCGGCGGCGACGGTCAGGTGTTCCTCGGCCTGGAATTCGCTGTAGCTGTTGGCTTCGACGCTGTCGTGGCGTTCGTGGCCGACGCGGATCTTCTGGTCGTGCTCGATGTTCTGGTCCCAGTCGCGCTGGGCATGGAGGTAGATCTGCTCGGCGCCTTTGCGGTCCTCGATGCGCAGTTCGTTATAGCCGTCGCCGCCCGGCGAGCTGAGGGTCTTGAACACCGATCGGGTCTTGTGCGCCGGCAGCTCATAGGGTGCGACGTGCTCGGCGTGGTAGAGGCAGCCGGTGACCAGTGGCTGGTCGGGGTCGCCTTCGAGGAAGGTGACCAGCACTTCCATGCCCACCCGCGGGATGGCGACGCCGCCGTAGCGGTCGCCGGCCCAGCTGCTGGAGACGCGCAGCCAGCAGCTGCTCTTGTCGTCGCGTGCGCCTTCGCGATCCCAGTGGAATTGGACCTTCACGCGGCCGTGCGGGTCGCAGTGGATTTCCTCGCCGGCCGGGCCGGTGACCACGGCGGTCTGGCTGCCGAGGATTTTCGGTTTCGGGTGTTTCAGGGGCGGGCGGTAGGGGATGTCCCAGGGTGTGGCGAGGAAGCGGTTGCGGTAGCCCTGCTGGAAGCCGTCGTCTGGCTGGGTATCGCTGGGCGTCGACTCTTCCAGTACCTGCGGCTGGCGGCCCTGGTGGTGGATTTCGGTCAACAACCAGAGGTCGTTCCACTCCCGCCGCGGATGTTCGGAAATTTCCAGTAGATGACCGCTGACCAGCAAAGGCTGGTCGCTGTGGCCTTCGGCCCGTTGGTAGTCGTGACAGTGGCGCTCCAGGCTGCGCTGCGCCAGGTGCCTGCCACGGCTGCGCTCGGTGAAGCGGCCGGGGTAGTCGTAGTCTTCCAGGTCCGGCAGCGGGCTGGCATCCGCCGCCTGCTCGCCGTGGTAGGCGGCTTGCATGCGCAGGCGCGGTTGCTCGAAGTCGTAGTCGCGGCGGCTGACGCGGCTGGTGCGGGTTTCCAGGCGCAGGCCGAAGCGCCTGATCACCGGCTCGTCGGCGCTCATGCCGCTGTCCTGCAGGTAGGCGGTGGGCCGGCCGAGCCTGGCGAAGCTGGTCTGGTCGTCGCCGAAGACCAGCACATGACCCTGGCGGTCGTGCTCGAAGTGGTAGTGGATGCCTTCTTCCTCGCACAGGCGCTGGA